>CAZXTH010000114.1:8536-9259 GCA_964643585.1 uncultured Pseudoalteromonadaceae bacterium | reverse complement strand
GGCCCAGGCTAATTAACCAATTCCAGGATCAATATGAATTTGAACTGGAAGGTTACTTACCTAAAAACCCCTGGCAGGCAGATCCACGCCTGTTAAGTCAGTTGTTACTCAATCTGCTGAAAAATGCCCATGAAAGTGGTTCTGCACCGGAACTGATCAAACTAAGCTTTACCGAAAACCAGCAGCAACTCTCTATTATTCTGCAAGATGCGGGAGGCGGCATGACAGAAGACGCGATGGCACATGCTTTAATTCCATTTTACACCAGTAAGAATGGCGGCTCAGGGATTGGGCTAACCCTTTGCCGGGATATTGCAGAAGCCCACGGAGGTAGCCTGACGCTACACAATATTCCTGACGGGCTGGAAGTAAAGGTAGTATTGCCTGTTCAACAACACGGCTCACGCTCAGCTCCTCACCTGTAACCCAGGACCAGTAAAGAGATTACAGGTATCACAATATTGTATCTGGTACCGTTTACATTGCCGGAATAGCTATTAATCATAAAAAATAAAAATAAGATGCTGTTTATTAAACAATTTCATATATAAGAAAATGATATTGCACCACCCTGTCCCAGCATAATACCCATAATAAAATTATGTTTTTGAGTCATTCACTGCCATTAAATGAAATTTTTATGACTTTCAGCATATTTCTCTTGCACAAAAAAACAACATTCATTAAAATGCGCCCGCTCGAAAGGCAAGTCGCCCGAAAGGG
>CAZXTH010000114.1:0-8526 GCA_964643585.1 uncultured Pseudoalteromonadaceae bacterium | reverse complement strand
ATTCAATAGTGTATATCTACGATAGCTGGGCTGCCGTCGCAAAGGCGATGTTTATTCTGCTCTGCCAGAGTTAAACGACATACGACATGACGCATGTCCTTTCGTGAACTAAGCGGTTAAACCGCAAAATGTAATGATTGTGAATTAACTCAGTTTGGAGCCCGGATATGAAAGCGAAATTATTCTCTGTTGCCGCTGTTTTTGCAGTAACCTCATTTATCAGCACTCCTGCTGCTGCTAATGATCAGCTGGCACAATCAATCTGCTCTTATGTAGCAGCTGATAACAAAAACAACCTGCGCAAAACATTATCAGATAACCGTCTGCGTTTACGTAACGTTTATGATGGTATCGTATGTGATGGCTTGCCATTAGTTCGCCATGCTATCAAGCACAACGCAGCTGATACTGCTGACTTCATCATCAAACAATTACCAGGCAGCCAGGTTGCCGCTTCTGGTGATGTTGAGTGGGCGCAAAGCAACGGCTTCGGCAGTTCTGTTATTATCGACGCAATCAAAGAGCGCAGCGCAAGCTAATCCTCCTTATTCAGAACAAAGGCGCCTACTAAGGCGCCTTTGTTATATCTGCATCAGATAAAATATCTCAGCTTTATTAGCCCCGGCGTCTGTGGCACACTCGGCCTATTATTTTTAGTCCCCGATTACAGGCTTTATGGATTTATCAGTTTATATTGCCAGTCTGCAAACAGAGCAGTTGCTGCAGGTACTCAGCCAAAAACTGGGAGCCTTTAGCTTAGACGATACTATTGAACAGACGCTTATCTATAAAAATGACCAAACATTTCTGGTGATTATTCCGCAATTACAATCCGGTTTTACCAGTATCTGGTTGAAAAACGCTTCGTTCTGGCAATCTGATGCTGAGCTGGCACGTTATCTGGCAACTATGCTGCAAACCACAACCCGTTGTGATCCCGGCCCAGCGTATCCTGAAGTGTCACCCTATTCAGATGTTTTTCTGGAAATAACCGGCTCAGAGGAAAAACTGATAAACTGGAACTAGAAGACCATATACAGCCCCTGATACCTATTCCGGGAAACGGATTCTGAACATGCTTAATTCTTTGCTGCACATTCTGGATAACGATTTTGACTCAGCCAGCGGCGGGATCAGAATAACCTCAGCCTCTTACCAGGCTGATGTTCTGTTGTTGCAGCTGGAAATACAGTTACATGAAGAATTACCGCCACAACAATGGCAAATATCCTGTGAAGACGTCATTGAAGAAAGTATCTGTTTCAACCACAGCGATACGCTCAGCCTGAACAATTCATCGCCCCTGCTATTGCCTTATACCGAACCGGAAGTTGAGCTGATGTTTACAGATAACACCATGCCTGCCGCCAGCCTGCTTGGTTTAGTGTGTTCAGCCTGCACAGAAGTCATGGGGCATCCGCGCTTTATCAGCCGTTTTATTAACCAGCGCCCAACAGTAACGGGTATCGTCGGTAGCTGCTATGGCCAGCTCGGACGGTTTCCTTACTCACTGGCCCAGAAAATTATTAACCTCACAGCCCCTTATCCCGTCAGGATTAACGCTATGCCCGGCCGCGAACCTAAGCGCTGGAACGGTACAGAATTTCTCAGTTACCCACCTTTAACCGTATTGCAAACAGAAAGCAGCTATATTATTGCCAATTATTTCAGTGCCCGCCTGTTATCAATATAATCCGCCACCACCGTTACAAATCCGTAAGATGTGCTATTTTTGTTTCTCCTGAACCAAACTAAATTCTTATGTTTAATTGGTTAAATACTTCTCTTACCCGAAAAATCAGTGGGCTTTCGACCATACTGTTGTCATTTCTTTTTGTGGTGATTCTTTATTCTGTTTATAAACTGCAGCAAATTAATCTGGAAATGCGCGAGGTAGCAGAAATTGATATCCCACTGACTGGCATTATGCAGGAAATAGAATTATTGCAGCTGAAGCAGCATATTCTGGTAGAACAAATCCGCCTGAAAACGATCAGCTCTCCAACAACAAAAACATCCAGAACAGAATATATTGCCGGCTTTGGCCAATATAACCAGCAGTTGGGTGAAGAAATGGATAAAGCACTGGTTATTCTGCAAAATGGTTTATCCAAAAACCGTATCAGGCTGAATATTACAGAACACCAGTCTGCTATTCACTCCCTGACAGAACTATACGAAGCACGACTCTATTTTGAACAAACCGTACAAGCTCTGTTTCGCAGCTCTGCAACAATAAAAGATACTGACTGGGAGAAGCTTGAACAGCAGGATCAGGAACTGGATGAACTGGTTAATAAGCTAATGTCTCATCTTGAACAACTGACACTCGAAGCAACCCGCTACGTTGAAAAACACGAATTTGAATTTATGCTTGTGAACGCAGTTCTAGGTATAAGCGCATTGTTTATCGGCTTTTACCTCAGCTTATATATTATTCAATCATTCAGGAAGCGTGTCAGCCGCATCCAGGGGCAGCTTGAATCTCTGCAGCATTCTCTTGCACATAAAGTGCCTTTTGAAACGCCAGCCTGGCAAGAAAACCAGAGTAAGGACGAGCTGGCTGAGCTGGAACAAGATCTGAAAGAAGTAATGGGAAGCCTGTCTCAGGAAATGCATAACCGCTATGAAATAGAGCAACAACTCATTGAACTGGCAACCCGTGATAAACTTACCGGAGCATTTAATCGCCATAAGTGGGACGAGCAACTGCAGACTGAACTGACTCTGGCTGCCCGTGGCGCAACCTTAAGCCTGCTAATTACCGATGTTGATCACTTTAAGCGTGTAAATGATAATTTTGGCCATGATACCGGCGATAAAGTTTTGCAGGCACTGACAGCATTATTAAAACAACGTTTAAGAGAATCTGATTTGCTGTTCAGACTTGGCGGTGAAGAATTTGCTGTGCTGCTCCGGCAGATCGATGCTCCTGGTGCTATCGTTGTGGCTGAAGCATTGCGCAAGCAGATAGAAACAGCTGTTATTCCTGACATCCCACCTTTTACTATCAGCATAGGTATCTGTACTTATATCGCTGGCGATACGGCAGACAGTATGATGAAACGGGCTGATAAAGCATTATATCAGGCTAAAAATCAGGGCCGGAACCGGGTTAATATCGCCTGAGATATAACAGATACTTGGCTTTAACGGGCTGTTTGCTATACTACCGGCTCAACTATGACCTGTCTGGACGACCTGACAGCGTATCTGTAAACGGGGACGGCCCCAACTCCTGTTCAAGGTAACACTATGACTTGGTTTATTCTGGTTCTTGCCGGACTTTTCGAGGTTGGCTGGGCTATTGGTCTGAAATATACCGAAGGTTTTACAAAACTGTGGCCAACCGTAGGGACTGTCGGAGCCATGATTATCAGTATTGGTTTACTGGGTATTGCGATGAAAAGCCTGCCAGTCGGTACCGCTTATGCCATCTGGACCGGTATCGGTGCCGTCGGAACCGTTATTATGGGTATCTGGTTGATGAATGATCCTGTCAATATTCCCAGAGTACTCAGCATTATCCTGATCCTTTCAGGTATTGTCGGGTTGAAACTCAGTAGTTAAATCAAAAATACAAACCGGTAGCCCGCCCTGCCGGTTTTGTCATTTCATCAGAAACCCCAGCAAATCCTATTAACATTGTTCCTGTTTTATGGCAGTGTGTGGCATGATTCTTCCTCCTCAGGGCTGATCTCAGCTCCGGATAACAATAACAAATTTCAGGAAATATCCATGATGAACAAAAGGCGGCTTGCAGCTATTACTCTGGCAGTCAGTACAGCATTACTTCCGGCTTATGCAGCTGACACCACAGCAGACTGGCAGGTAAACCAACCACAGGGACAATTTGAAACTGTTGATATTAAGGGATAGCAAGGTACCTGGATGAATATCGATATCAGCCCGGATGGCAAAACCCTGGTCTTCGACTTGCTGGGCGACATTTACACTATGCCGGTCAGTGGAGGTAAAGCCACCGCACTGACCAATGATATTGCCTGGCAAATGCAGCCTGTTTTCAGCCCCGATGGTAAATATATTGCGTACACCAGTGACGAAGACGGCGGTGATAATATCTGGATTATGAATGTAGATGGCAGCGACGCCCGCCCGGTAACTAAAGAAACATTCCGGCTGCTGAATAGCCCGGCCTGGAGCCCTGATGGCGAATTTATTGTTGCCCGTAAGCACTTTACGGCCAGCCGTTCTCTGGGGGCAGGTGAAGTCTGGATGTACCATAAAACCGGTGGTAACGGCATTATGCTGACCGCCCGCCAGAATGACCAGAAAGATCTGGGTGAGCCGGCGTTCTCACCAGATGGTAAGTATGTGTATTTCTCACACGACGACACCCCCGGTAAAACTTTTCATTACAGCAAAGATTCTGAATCCGGCATTTACACTATCAAACGCTTTGAACGTGAGACTGGTAACATTGAGGTAGTATTAAGTGGTGCCGGAGGCGCAATCCGCCCTACACCATCTCCTGATGGCAAATATCTGGCTTATATCCGCCGGGTAGATTTTCAAAGTACATTATTCCTGTACGACCTGAGCACAGGTGAACACATTAAACTGTATGATGGCCTTGATCGTGATATGCAGGAAACCTGGGCCATTCATGGTGTATACCCGGCCATGAGCTGGACACCAGACAATAAAGCTCTGGTGTTCTGGGCTGATGGCAAAATTCATAAACTGACCATAGCCGACAAAAAAGTGGCTGTTATTCCATTTAGCGTAGAAACCAGTAAACAAATTCAAACCGCTGTTCGCATGCAGCAAGATATCGATCAGGATGATGTTGCAGTAAAAATGCTGCGCTTTGTACAGGTTTCACCTGATGGCAAGCAAGCAGTGTTTTCTGCCCTGGGGCATTTATACATTACTGATATTAACGATCCGCGCCCCCGCCGCCTGACCCGCCAGACAGATGAATTCGAATTTTATCCGCAATTTTCACGCGATGGTAAAGAGCTGGTTTATGTCAGTTGGAATGACCAGCAGCAAGGTCGGGTAAAAGTACTTAACCTGCGAAATAACCGCACAACCACAGTAGTATCAGAACCGGGAAAATATACCGAGCCGGTATTCAGCCCTGATGGTAAAACCATCGTTTACCGTAAAGCCGGGGGTGGAAGTTTGCTGCCAAGGCAGTGGTCAATGGAAACCGGTTTATATAAAGTCAGCAGCCGTGGCGGCACCCCGGAGCGAATCAGCCGGAATGGCCGTTCACCGATGTTTGGGCCAGATAATAACAAACTGTATGCGATGGATTATGCAGGCAGTCCTTCGCTTATCAGCATTGACCTGACCAAATATAACCAGCAAACACTGTATACCTCAAAATTCGGCACCGAGTTTAAGGTATCGCCCGACGGAAAATACCTGGCATTTGCCGATCGTTTTAAAGTATTCGTCACACCATTGGTTGAACGCGGTTCAGCCATAGATATCAGCGGCAGCGATAAGCAGTTTCCTGTAAAACAGTTATCCGTCCGTGCCGGTGAATACATCAGTTGGACAGCAAACAGCCGTAACCTTTACTGGAGCCTTGGCCCGGAGCTGTACCATACCAGTATCAATGGTTTGTTCGATTTAAACACCAGTACAGACTTTAAAGCTGAAAATGGTATCAACCTTGGTTTCACCACCCCAGCCGATATTCCGCAAGGCACTCTGGCTTTTGTTGGTGGTCAGGTTATTACCATGCAGGATGACAAAGTGATTCAGGATGGTGTGGTGCTGGTACGTAATAACAAAATTATTGCTGTCGGCAGCCGGGATGAGGTTAGTATTCCTGCCCAGGCGAAAATTATAGATATCAGTGGCAAAACCATTATGCCAGGCCTGTTTGATGCCCACGCTCACGGCTCACAGGGTGCAAACCAGCTCATTCCGCAACAAAACTGGCAGAATTATACGGCCCTTGCTTTTGGTGTTACCGCTCTGCACGACCCTTCAAATGATACCCGTGAAGTATTTGCCGCCAGCGAAATGCAAAAAGCAGGTGTTATCGCAGCTCCCCGTATTTTCTCAACCGGAACCATTTTATATGGTGCAGAAGGTGCCGGTTATACTTCACATATTGATAGCCTGGACGATGCTAAATTCCATCTGGAACGCCTGCAGAAAGCCGGTGCATTCAGTGTAAAAAGTTATAATCAGCCACGCCGCAATCAGCGCCAGCAAGTTATCCAGGCCGCGCGCGAACTGAATATGCAGGTTGTGCCGGAAGGCGGTTCACTGCTGCAGCATAACCTGACGATGATTGTTGACGGCCATACCACAGTCGAACATGCATTACCTGCAGCCAAAGTGTATGACGACGTTAAACAATTATGGCAAGCCAGTAAAACTGCTTATACCCCAACATTAAGTGTGGCCTATGGCGGTATCTGGGGTGAAAACTATTGGTATGATAAAACTGAAGTCTGGAAGCATCCGCGGTTACGTACTTTTGTTCCCATGGATGTACTGGCACCACGCAGTATGCGACGCCCTAAAGCGCCAGACCACCACTACAACCACTTTCTGGTAGCACAAACAGCTAAAGAGCTGTCAGATCTGGGCGTAGTAACTAATATTGGCGCCCATGGTCAGCGTGAAGGTTTAGGCGTGCACTGGGAAATCTGGATGTTTGCACAGGGTGGTATGACACCGCTGGAAGCGCTGAAAACAGCCACAATTAACCCGGCAGTTACCTTTGGTATGGATCATCAGTTAGGTTCGCTGCAGGCCGGTAAACTGGCCGATCTTATCGTGATTGACGGCGATCCTCTGACAGATATCCGGGTAACCGATCAAGTGCAGTACACTATGGTTAACGGCAGATTATTTGATGCCGCAACCATGAATGAGGTCGGTTTCAGAAATAAACAACGTCAGCCGTTTGAATTTGAACCCCGGTCATAATATTTTTACGGTTACGGGATAAAACAGCCAGGTATTACAGCCTGGCTGTTTTACTTTATCTTAACGGCTAAGCAAAAGGTGCAGTTGATTACGCAAGCCTTCTTCTTCCTGACTGTCAAACGGCAGAATAATATCCGCCTTACCATTACCGGTTAAATCCATCACTTTAACCCGGCTGCCATCGCGTGGCAGAGGTAGCGAAACCCGCTCACTGCGGCGGCTGAAAAGGCGCTTATCATCCGGCGCATACAGCCTCAGCGTTTTACGCCCTTCCCCGTTTACCAATGTCTTATGCCCTGAACCCGTCAGGTCAGCCAGCAAAAACAGCGGCATGTCATAACGGAAATTACCAATACTGACATCAATGGTGGCATTCTGACGTAAATCTGCTTTCGCCGGATACTGACGCTGAGCATTCAACAGGTAAAAATCAATATCCAGGTTAGCGCTGCCACGCAGTAATACACGGATTAAGGTACTGGCACCAAAATGGGTAGAAGATATATAAAAATCTTTACGGCCATCATTATTAAAATCTGCAATTTCCACATTTACCGGTACAGTATCTGTCACAATTTCAGTGTCAGGAACAGCCTCGTAGATTAATCCCTGCTCTGTACGGCGGCCGAAGTGGATCAGAAAACGATTATTACGCTCCAGTGCATCGGCAAGCTGCTCCCGGTTAATAATCAGATCCGGTAAACCATCACCATCCAGATCGGTAATCTCATGCAAGCGGTCAATATTGGCATTGCTGTAATCTCTGCCGGCGTCTGACCGCTGGTCAGCCTGCTGATCTGTCGCCAGTTGTATTGGCCAGTCGGGCTTGACAGCCTGCTCAGGAAAACTACCATCTGGCTGCTGGATAAAGGCCTGAAGCTCCCCCTGCGATACCACTACAATATCCGGCAGGTTATCCTGATTAACATCCACAATATAAAATGCCCGGGGCCGGTATTCAGCCTGACTGCGCCAGGTCTGAATTTCTGCCGGTAAATTAAGCGGGTAATGAACCAAAGAACCATCAGATTGCTGCCTGTACAAATGCAACTGCTTAAAATCCGGCACAATAAAATCACTGGCTTCCCTACCCAGTTCAGCCACAAAGCGATACTGGCGCAACCTGCTGTTATCCGTTCCCCGGTACAGCGATGGAGCTGCTACCAACAACCGTTGCTGCAAACTCAGCGGGTCAACCGCGACTAAACCGCTCTCCCCAAGAAATACCAGTTGCTGACTATTACTGCCGGCTAGCGTAGCAATATCGAAATACTGAGAACCAGCCGGAATACTAATGCTGGCTGACTGAAAATTTTCCAGCTCTACTAATGTCAGCCAGCGGCCAAACTGGCTGTAACCGGCCACTGCCAGCTGTTTATTCTTTGGCAGATGAACAATGCTGCTGTTGGCCGGATGCCCAAGATTAATTGTGATTTTATTTAAATCATAAGCCGCCGAAAGTGGCAAACTGCATATTACCAGCAACAACATAAATGGATTCGATAAGCGCATTGCTCTTTCCTTTGATAACCGGGGTAGTTTCATAATATCGATCAGTTAAGGTGATGCATCCATCACCTTACTCACGCTAACACGCCGTAAACC
>CAZXTH010000113.1:0-9281 GCA_964643585.1 uncultured Pseudoalteromonadaceae bacterium | reverse complement strand
AAGATTCCTTCCCGTGGTCTGCTGGGTTTCCGTAGCGATTTTATCCGGATGACCTTCAGAGACTGACTCAGAAGTGAAAATATGTTGTGCCATCTATTTTTATTCCACCAGTTTTTGGTTAAATGCACAGGGCCTGCAATACGTGAACCCGGTAAAACCGGTTGAGGCCCGAAAACAGCTCGCTATTTTAGTGAAACTGCCATACCTTGA
The DNA here is from genome assembly GCA_964643585.1 of uncultured Pseudoalteromonadaceae bacterium. Classification (GTDB taxonomy): domain Bacteria; phylum Pseudomonadota; class Gammaproteobacteria; order Enterobacterales; family Alteromonadaceae; genus Alishewanella. Next base: position 9,071 of record CAZXTH010000113.1, on the reverse strand, counting down.
CCAGAAAAATTTGCCGCCCAGACGTCTTTCTGGCTACTTATTGCATTAGCCTGTCGATTTATGCTGTTGCCAGCAGTACATTATAGGCGCTGATTTTAATTTGCCATCTGACGGGAGCTGAGTGAAAATAAGCGGCTTATGCCCCCAGGGCTGTCCATCAGCAAAGATAAACAGACCCTAATCTAATTTATTCAGGAGTGAATATGCCTTCTCGTAAACAACTTGCCAATGCCATCCGTGCACTGAGTATGGATGCAGTACAAAAAGCGAAATCAGGTCATCCGGGTGCACCTATGGGAATGGCAGATATCGCTGAAGTACTCTGGCGGGATTTCCTGAAGCATAATCCTGAAAATCCATCCTGGCATAACCGGGATCGATTTATACTTTCTAATGGTCATGGTTCGATGCTGTTATATTCGCTGCTGCATTTGAGTGGCTATGATCTGGGCATTGAAGATCTGAAACAATTCCGTCAGTTACACTCCAGAACACCCGGACACCCGGAATATGGTTATGCACCGGGAGTAGAAACCACTACAGGCCCTCTGGGGCAGGGTATTACCAATGCAGTGGGTATGGCTATTGCTGAAAAGGCGTTAGCAGCTCAGTTTAACCGCCCCGGTTATGATGTTGTTGATCATCATACTTATGCTTTCCTGGGGGATGGTTGTCTGATGGAAGGGATTTCCCATGAGGCCTGTTCTCTGGCCGGAACCCTGGGGCTGGGTAAGCTGATTGCGTTCTGGGATGATAACGGCATTTCTATCGATGGTCATGTTGAAGGCTGGTTTACCGATAACACGCCTGCACGTTTTGAAGCCTATGGCTGGCATGTGATTGCCGGTGTAGATGGTCACGATGCTGATGCAGTAAAAGCGGCGATTGAACAAGCTAAAGCTGAAACAACCAAACCGACCCTGATTTGCTGCAAAACGATTATTGGCTATGGTGCACCTAATAAAAGCGGTAGTCATGACAGCCATGGTGCCCCGTTAGGTGATACTGAAATTGCCGCCACCCGTGAATATCTGCAATGGCCATATGCACCTTTTGAGATTCCTGCAGATATTTATGCGCAGTGGAGTGCTAAAGAAAAAGGCGCACACGCAGAACAGCAGTGGCAACAATTATTTGCGGCTTACAGCAAAGCCCATCCGGAGCTGGCAGCAGAATTTGAACGCCGCAATAAAGGTGAGTTACCAGCTGACTGGGCAAAACAGTCTCAGCAATACATTGAGCAGTTACAGGCTAATCCTCAGACAATCGCTACCCGTAAGGCTTCGCAAAATACCCTGAATGCTTATGGCGCGTTGTTGCCGGAATTTATGGGCGGGTCTGCCGATCTGGCAGGATCAAATCTGACTATCTGGTCTGGCTCTAAACCCTTAACCCATGATGATGCCAGCGGTAACTATATTTATTATGGTGTACGTGAGTTTGGTATGTCGGCCATTATGAACGGCATTGCTTTACATGGTGGTTTTGTACCTTATGGCGCAACATTCCTGATGTTTATGGAGTATGCCCGTAATGCAGTGCGGATGGCTGCATTGATGAAACAACGGGTGATTTTTGTTTATACCCATGATTCGATTGGCTTGGGAGAAGATGGCCCAACTCACCAGCCGGTTGAGCAATTAGCCAGTCTGCGTGTTACACCAAACTTAGTTAACTGGCGTCCATGTGATCAGGTAGAGTCTGCAGTGGCCTGGCAACAGGCGATAGAAAGAAGCGATGGTCCGACAACATTGATTTTCACCCGGCAAAATCTGGTACAACAGCCACGTACTGCACAACAGCTGGCTGATATCAAACGTGGTGGTTATATCTTGCTGGACAGTGATACCAAGCCGGAACTGATTATTATTGCTACCGGTTCTGAAGTCGAATTGGCAGTACAGGCAGCTAAACAGTTACAGCAAAAAGGTAAAGCAGTACGGGTAGTTTCGATGCCATCTACAGATGCTTTTGAACAACAGGATGCTGCTTACCGCGAAGCGGTGTTGCCTGCGGCAGTAACAAAGCGTGTTGCTGTTGAAGCAGGAATTACTGACAGCTGGTACAAATATGTTGGTTTGAACGGTAAAATTATCGGAATGACCGGCTTTGGCGAGTCTGCGCCGGCAGAACAGTTATTTGCTTACTTTGGCATTACAACTGAAAAAGTATTGGCTGCAGCAGAATCCCTGCTCGCCGACTGATGTTGACACAATGGGATCTGCTGGCAGGTCCCATTTTTCTATGTGGTAATTTCATAGCGTTATGGCAATCAGACTGGCAATAAATGGCTTTGGCCGGATTGGCCGCAATATTTTGCGGGCGATTTACGAAAATGGCTGGCAGCGAGAGCTGCAGGTTGTGGCAATTAACGAACTGGCTGACGCCAGAGGTGTTGCCCATTTACTCAAATATGACACTTCGCATGGCCGTTTTAAATATGCTGTGCAATCTACAGAACAGGGGATCTGTGTTGAGGGGGATGATATCCGCCTGCTGGCTGAAGCTGATCCCTTACTTTTACCCTGGCAGGAACTTCAGGTTGATATTGTGCTGGAATGTACCGGTGTATTTCATAGCCGTGAACATGCCAGCTGGCATCTGAGAGCCGGTGCCTCAAAAGTATTGTTTTCGCATCCCGCGGATACTGATATTGATACCACCGTCATTTATGGCATTAATCAGCAACAGTTGACGGCATCAATGCAGGTGGTGTCTGCCGGTTCCTGTACAACCAATTGTATTGTGCCGGTTATTCAGGTGCTGGATCAGCATTTTGGTGTTGAAAGCGGCACCATTACCACGATTCATGCTTCAATGAATGATCAGCAGGTAATAGATGCTTATCATAACGATTTACGCCGTACCCGCGCGGCCAGCCAGTCAATTATTCCGGTTGATACCCGGCTTGCCAGAGGCATTGAGCGGATATTACCGCATCTTGCCGGCAGATTTGAAGCTATTGCTGTTCGGGTGCCGACAGTAAATGTTACCGCAATGGATTTAAGCGTAACCCTGCTTAAAGACGTCAGTATTACAGATGTGAACCGGGTATTGTCAGAAGCCAGTGGTGGCTGGTTACAAGGGATTCTTGATTATACTGAAGAACCACTGGTGTCAGTTGATTTCAACCATGATCCTCATTCTTGTATCGTTGATGGCACCCAAACCCGGGTCAGCCATAAGCGGCTGGTTAAATGCCTTGTGTGGTGTGATAACGAATGGGGATTTGCAAACCGTATGCTCGATACTGCCAGAGTGATGGCCGCACAATAATTATTTAAGGAGATAACCATGTCTGTGATTCGTATGAGTGACCTGGATCTGGCCGGTAAAAGGGTGCTGATCCGCGAAGATCTTAATGTGCCGGTTAAAGCAGGCAAAGTAACATCTGATGCACGGTTAAAAGCTGCTATTCCAACTATCGAGCTGGCACTGAAGAAAGGTGGCCGGGTAATGGTGATGTCTCATCTTGGACGTCCGGAAGAAGGTGTGTTTGATGCCGAATCTTCACTGGCCCCGGTCGTCGATTACCTGAAACAGGCGTTGTCTGTACCTGTACGGCTTGCCAGCGATTATCTGAATGGTGTTGATGTTGCTGTAAATGAAGTCGTGGTGTTTGAAAATGTTCGCTTTAATAAAGGCGAAGGTAAGAACGATGACGAGCTGGCACGTAAACTGGCAGCTCTGTGCGATGTATTCGTTATGGATGCTTTTGGTACTGCACACAGGGCGCAGGCTTCTACTCACGGTGTAGCAAAATATGCACCTGTTGCCTGTGCTGGCCCGTTATTGGTTGCTGAACTTGATGCACTGGCTGCCGCACTGAAAAATCCTAAGCGCCCATTGGTGGCGATTGTCGGTGGTTCTAAGGTTTCAACCAAGCTGACGGTGCTGGAGTCATTATCCGGTATTGTCGATCAACTGGTTGTCGGCGGTGGTATTGCCAATACATTTGTTGCTGCTGAAGGTAACAATGTGGGTAAATCACTGTATGAAGCAGACTTAATCCCGGAAGCAAAACGCCTTATGCAGGCAGCAAAAGTGCGTGGAGCGAATATCCCGGTACCAACCGATGTCGTTGTTGGTCAGGCATTCAGCGAAGATACAGTTGCACAACTTAAAGATGTTGGTTCGCTTGCAGATTCAGATATGATTTTTGATATCGGACCGGATTCAACTGCTGAACTGGTCAGTATTCTGAAAAATGCCGGTACTATTGTCTGGAACGGGCCGGTGGGCGTATTTGAATTTGAGCAATTTGCTGCCGGTACCAAAGCTATAGCAGAAGCGATTGCCCAGAGTGAGGCATTCTCTATTGCCGGTGGTGGTGACACGCTGGCTGCTATTGATAAGTATGGTGTAGCTGAACAAATTTCCTACATTTCTACCGGTGGTGGTGCATTTCTGGAATTTCTTGAAGGAAAAACCTTACCAGCTGTAGAAATACTGGAACAACGGGCTAAAGCCTGATTCTATAATAAAATAAAAAGATAAAACCCTGTACCCTAACCAAAAGAGAGGATCTCATGGCACTGATATCGTTACGTCAGATGCTGGACCACGCAGCTGAATTCGGCTACGGCATTCCGGCTTTTAACGTGAATAACCTGGAACAGATGCGCGCAATTATGACCGCGGCTGCTAAAACAGACAGCCCGGTAATAGTGCAGGCTTCAGCCGGTGCGCGCAAATATGCCGGAGCGCCTTTTCTTCGTCATTTAATTCTTGCTGCTGTTGAGGAGTTTCCAAATGTCCCTGTTGTAATGCATCAGGATCATGGTACTTCTCTGGCAGTATGTCAGCGTTCTATTCAGCTTGGTTTTTCATCTGTCATGATGGATGGATCACTGGGTGAAGATGGCAAGACACCAACGGATTACGATTACAATGTCAATGTAACGCGCCGGGTTGTAGAAATAGCTCATGCCTGTGGTGTTTCAGTTGAAGGTGAATTAGGTTGTCTTGGTTCGCTGGAAACAGGAACCGCAGGTGAAGAAGATGGGATTGGCGCCGATGGTGTGCTGTCTCATGATCAGATGCTGACAGACCCGGAAGAAGCCGCCCGTTTCGTCCGGGAAACACAGGTAGATGCATTAGCTATTGCCTGTGGAACTTCACATGGTGCCTATAAGTTCAGCAGGCCACCAACAGGAGATATCCTGGCTATTGACCGGATTAAGGAAATCCATGCCCGTATCCCGGATACTCATCTGGTGATGCATGGTTCTTCTTCTGTGCCACAGGAATGGCTGGAAGTAATAAATGAATTTGGTGGCAATATTCCGGAAACTTACGGTGTTCCTGTAGAACAAATACAGGAAGGCATCAAATATGGTGTCCGTAAGGTGAATATTGACACCGATTTACGGTTAGCTTCGACAGGAGCTATCCGTCGTTACATGGCACTGCATCCGGCAGAATTTGATCCACGCAAATATCTGCAGGAGTCAGTAAAAGCCATGGCTGATATCTGTATCGCCCGTTATGAGGCATTTGGTTGTGCTGGCTTTGGCAGCAAAATCAAGCCTGTATCACTGGATGATATGGTGGCTTTATATTCGGCCGGAAAATTAACGCCGAATATAAAATAAACGAAATATTTAATGAACTATGAAGAATTAGCTCCGGTTAATTTAATAGTGCATAAATAAGGTGATAAACCGTATAAACACACGTTGCCGGTCTTGCTGGCTGTGGTCTTTTTCTATATTGACAACAGTTTTCATACCTGCAATGATGGGTGTGGTTTACCCTCTAACCGAGGGCTTATTGTGTCTGTAAATCAGCCTTTAATGCCCTTAAACATCAGGTTACGTTAATCAGCAATAATTTGGTTGGGAACTATGTTTAATAATAAAATTCACAAGAGTCTGGTAGCTTCGGCTCTGGGCAGCAGCAGCAACTCTGAAAGATCTGGAACAGGCTGCAGGTCAGAATCAACGCGCCTCTCTCCAGTCTCAGGAAAAAATTAATACAATTTATGAGCAAACTCAGGAATTGTTGGGTGAGTACCGCCAGGTTGTTGATCAGACGGAAAACTTAAAAGTATATAACGACTTTTTAGCTACTCTGGTTGAAGACCAACAACGTCAGGTTCGTTCTGTTGAGCGCCAGTTAAGCGGTCTTGATGCAACCAATAAAGGTGTTGTGCCTTTAATGTTCAAGATGATTGATGCGCTGGAAGAGTTCATCAAAGCAGATATCCCTGTAAAGCTGGAAGACCGTTTAGCTAGAGTTCAAAGACTACGTGACCTTATGACTCAGTCAACAGTAAGCCGTGCAGAACAGTATCGTCTGATTCTGGAAGCTTACTCTATCGAGAAAGACTACGGTACAGCGGTAGAATCTTATCAGAGCACTGTTAAAGTTGAAGGCGGTGCAGAAGTGACTGTTGACGTAGTACACGTTGGTCGTCTGGCGCTGATGGCATTATCTCTGGATAAAAAAACCGGTTGGGTGTGGCATAAGAAAACTGCTGCCTGGGAACAACTTCCTGAGCAACACCTGAATTCTGTTAACCAGTACATTCGTATGGCTCGTAAAGAAGCTGTACCTGAAATGGAAAAAGTTACGGTTTTTGCAGCGGAGTAAGGTTAAATGAAGAAAGTATTTAAAGGTTTTATGATCGCTGCGGCTGTAACATTATCAGCGTCTGTTGCTTTCACTGCATCAGCTGATGCCAGTAAACTCGATCAGTTACTAGAGCAAATCAAAAAAGAACGTACGGCTGAAGGTCGTATTAACCAGCAACGTGAACAGGCTTTCTTATCAGATCGTGCAGACAAGCAAGCATTACTGAACACAGCTAAAAGACAACTGACTGAAGAAGAAAATCGTGGTAAGAGTTTGCAAAAGCAATATTCTGATAACGACACTCTGATTGCTCAGAAACAACAGGAACTGGAAAGTGCCAAAGGTACTTTAGGTGAGCTGTTCGGTATTGTACGTCAAAGCGCTAACGAAGCTATCGGTGCTATCGATGCGTCTATCATCAGTGCTCAGTACCCAGGTCGTGAAGACTTACTGAAAGCGCTGGCTGAAGCGAAAGAACTGCCAACTATCACTGAACTGGAAGACCTGTGGATTGCTTACCTGACTGAAATGAACGAGTCAGCTAAGATCTCTTCTTTCGATGCTACAGTAGTTAAGCTGAACGGTGACAGCGAAACTCAACGTGTTACACGTTTTGGTTCTTTCCACCTGACCAACAGCACTGATTACTTAATCTATAGCCCTGAAACTAAGCAGATCCAGCCACTGGGCCGGGCTCCTGAGTCTCACATCGTCAGAACTGTTTCTGATTATGCCAAAGCTAAGCCAGGTGAGTTAGTAGCTCTGTATGTTGACCCAAGTAAAGGTAACACTATTCTGCGTCTGAACCAGCAGAAAGCTACTCTGGTAGAACAGTTCCACCAAGGTGGTCCGGTTGGTTACACTATCACTGCAATCATGATTTTAGGTTTCTTAATCGCTATCGAGCGTTTTGTGACCTTAGGCGTGATTGGTGCGAAGATGAAGGCTCAGCTGAAAAATACAGCTAACCCAAGTTCAGGCAACCCTCTGGGCCGTATCCTGAAGGTATACCACGAAAATAAAAATACTGACGTTGAAAACCTGGAGCTGAAACTTGACGAAGCAATTCTGAAAGAAACTCCACGTATTGAGCGCGGTATTAACATCATCAAAGTACTGGCGGCTGTATCTCCTCTGGTAGGTCTGTTAGGTACGGTTATCGGTATGATCGGTACGTTCCAGGTTATTACTCTGTACGGAACAGGCGACCCGAAACTGATGGCTGGTAACATTTCAATGGCACTGATCACTACTGCTCAAGGTCTGATCTCTGCATTACCATTGATCTTCATCCACAGTATTGTTTCAAGCCGTAGTAAATCTATTCTGCACATTTTAGATGAGCAAAGCGCTGGTATCATCGCTGCTCATGCGGAGAAGGAGAAGGCCTAATGTTCCAGCTTACCGAGCTGTGGGAATTAGTCCGTGGTTTTATTGCAACAGGCGGCAATGTTTTGTACATCGTCGCAGTGGTGCTACTCATCATGTGGTTTCTGATGATCGAGCGCTACTGGTATCTGAACTGGGTCTTTCCAAAAGTTAAACGTGATATTGTTGCTGCTTGGAATGCCAGATCAGATACAACATCCTGGTATGCACATAAAATTCGCGAAGCCTGGATTTCCGAAGCTTCAGAAAATTTGAATGCGCGCATCCTGCTGATAAAAAGTCTGGTTGCAATGTGTCCGCTGGTAGGTTTATTGGGCACCGTAACTGGGATGATCAGTGTGTTTGAAGTGATGTCAAGTCAAGGCGCGGGTAACCCACGGTCAATGGCCAGTGGTATTTCCATGGCGACTATTCCGACTATGGCAGGGATGATTGCTGCTATTTCAGGCGTGTTTTTCAGTACACGTCTTGAAGCAAAGGTCAGAAGCGCTAAAGCCAGTCTTGTAGACAGCTTGCCGCATCATTAAAGAGAGATTTAAGTATGGCACGTAAACGTATTCGTGAAGAGGAAGAAGCAACGATTGACATGACCCCGATGCTTGACATCGTGTTCATCATGTTAATCTTCTTCATTGTTACCACGTCTTTCGTAAAAGAAGCGGGTATTGATGTAAACAAGCCTAAAGCAGCACAAGCGCAGAGTAAGCCAAGTGCAACTATCTTTATCGCTGTTCGTGCGAACGGTGAAGTATGGATGGACAAACGTCCGGTTGATATCGAACGTATCTCTGCCAATATCGAGCGCCTGGTAGCTGAATCTCCGACTGATACTGTTATTGTACAGGCGGATCGTGAAGCGAAGCATGGCGTAGTCGTTAAAGTATTAGATCAGATCAAAACAGCTGGAAATTACACAATTTCTATTGCTGGGGAGACTAACTAATATGCTACGTTTCCTTACATCGTTATTAATCGGTGCAGCGGTAACGTACGGCTTGTTTGTGGTAATGGCTCTTTTAATTAAAAACGATGGGCGCAGGCCCGATGTGGCGGTGGAGAACGTAGTTATCGAACTGAATACTCTCCCACAAGAGTCAAAAGCACAG
>CAZXTH010000112.1:0-9464 GCA_964643585.1 uncultured Pseudoalteromonadaceae bacterium | reverse complement strand
CATGCTGTAGTACAGGTAAGACAGCGTCATCACCACCAGAATCATGGTGGTGATGACGCTGTCTTACCTGTACTACAGCATGTTTGCCCGTAATTATGAACTGGCTGAAACGGGGTTAGTTGCCTTTGCTCTGGCTATTCAGCTGGCGCCGGCTGTGTTGGGGGGCTTGTATTGGCGTCATGGTAATGCCTGGGGAGTTTATGCGGGTCTGACTACCGGTTTTGTGCTGTGGTTTTATACGCTGATGCTGCCGCAACTGGTAAATGCCGGCGTGTTACATAGCGATATTATGGAACAGGGGTTATTCGGTTTCAGTTGGTTAATTCCCGATGCGTTGTTCGGAATACAGCAGCTTGACAGCCTTAGCCATGGTGTATTGTTTTCGTTGGGATTCAATATTCTGTGTTATGTAGGTGTATCGCTGTTAACTACAGTGAACCTGCAGGATCGTTTACAGGCCGTGGCTTTTGTTAAACCCAATTTACCTGTCAGCCATCAAGATACGCCTGCCAGACGGATTCGGATTCATAACGCTGATCTGAAAATTCTGCTGGAACGTTTTGTTGGTGCTCAGCGCGCTACTGAGTGCCTGACAGAGTATGCCCGTAAACAAAATCTGACTTTACAACTGGATGATTTACCCAGTGTTGGGCTGGTAGAGCATGTAGAGCGTGAATTATCCGGAGTTATAGGTGCGTCTTCTGCTTCTGCTATGGTGAATGCCGTTCTGGAAGGGCGCCAGCTTGGTTTTGAAGACGTTGTCACGTTGTTTGATGATACAACGCAGGCAATTCAGTTTTCGCGTAAAATTCTGTTCTCAACACTTGAGCATTTAAGTCAGGGGGTCAGCGTAGTCGATAAAGAGCTGAAACTGGTGGCATGGAACCGGGCTTATCTGGAAATGTTTGATTATCCGGAAGGAATGATCCGGGTAGGGCGGCCGGTAGCTGACATTGTACGTCTTAATGCAGAGAGAGGGCTGTGTGGCCCAGGAGAGCCAGAAGAGCATGTAGATAAACGCATTCAGCATATGCAAAAGGGCACTGCGCATGTTTTCCAACGGGTACGGCCTGACGGGAAAGTCATTGAAATGCGTGGTAACCCTATCCCTGGTGGTGGCTTTGTTACCAGTTTTACCGATATTTCTGATCATGTACAGGCTGTACAGGCTCTGGCAGAAGCAAAGCAACATCTGGAAGACCGGGTGCAGGAGCGTACTCAGACTATCTCTGATATGAATCAGGAACTGCTGGGAGAAGTACGGCGGCGCCGTGAAACAGAACAGCAGCTGCTTCAGGCAAAAGGTGAAGCTGAATCTGCAAATGCGTCTAAAACCCGTTTTCTGGCTTTGGCCAGCCACGACATACTACAACCGCTGAATGCAGCTCGCTTGTTTACGGCAGCCTTGAGCGGAGCACAAGAAAAGCAACAGCAACAGGCAATTCTGAGCCAGCTTGATAATTCACTGAAAGCCACCGAGGAACTGATTTCCACATTACTGGAAATTGCCAAACTGGATGATGGTAAGTTGCAGCCAGAAGTGCAGCAGGTTGCACTGAAAGAGTTGTTATCTCAGCTTGCAGACGAGTATGGATTGGTGGCCGACCAGAAAGGTCTTACACTGAAAGTATGCAGTTGTGCGCATGATGTACTGACTGATGCGACTTACCTGCGGCGTATTCTGCAGAATATGCTATCTAATGCAATTAAATACACTCAGAAAGGAAAAATTCTGCTGGCCTGTCGTAAACGGGGTAATCAGTTGCTGATTCAGGTGTGGGATACCGGGCCGGGAATTGCATCTCCTGATCTGAAACGTATTTTTGAGGATTTTTACCGTATTGACGCAACTGCACGAGGTCAGCAAGGAGTAGGGCTGGGGCTGGGAGTTGTGCACCGAATGGCTAAGTTATTGGGACATCCGCTGGATGTCAGATCTGAGCCAGGTAAAGGCACGGTGTTTAGTATTCGCATTCCGCTAATAGCGCGCAGTAGTGCGGCAGTGCCTGAAATCAGGCAACAACCCGCTATGCCACAACCATTGCCGGGATTATCAGTTGTTTGTGTGGACGATGATGCTGCTAATTTATCCGCACTGAAAGTATTGTTGCAGCAATGGCAGATACTTGACGTGCAGTGTTTTTATAATGAGCGGGAATTACTGGCTTATGCGGCGGTGCATCCGGCTCCAGATGTGTTGCTGATAGATTATCAGCTAGGGCAGCAATTGGATGGTTTACAGCTGTACCGGCAAATCCAGGAGCATTGGGGGGAGGTAAAAGGTATTCTGGTATCGGCCTCACCGCAGGGCGATCTGGCAAGTAAAGCCAGAGAACATGGGTTAATGTTTCTGGCTAAACCGATTAAACCGGGTGCTCTGCGAGCCAGCCTGAATCACTTTAAAATGATGAAACGGTTAGCTGCAGATAGTTGAGTATAAGAAAACGTTAACAGCCCCTAGTGACGCTGTGAAAGCTCACGGTCAACAGGTGGCTCCAGTGTCAGACGTTGCGCCTGTATAACTACCTGAGTCCGGTTACTAACGCCCAGCTTACGGAAAATAGCTGTAATATGGGCTTTAACCGTGGCTTCAGAGATATGTAAATCATAGGCAATTTGCTTATTAAGCCAACCCTCGGTCAAGTAATAAAGTACTTTATATTGTTGCTGCGTCAGCTGGGCAACTCTTGCTGCAAGATCCAAATCTTCATCAGAACTGTGTTGTTCCAGTACGGTCTTCCGTAATGCGGCAGGGACCCATAAATCGCCTTCCATTACTGCATTTAAAGCATTGCCGATATCTGCCGGGTTTGCTGATTTGGGAACATAAGCTGAAGCACCAAAAGCCATTACCCGGCGAATTACGTCTAAATCTTCACTGGCTGAAATAACGACAATCGGCAGAGCAGGGTGGAGTTTGCGTAACTGAATTAACCCCAGAAAACCGCAATTTCCCGGCATGTGTAAATCAAGTAACAACAGATCTGTATCAGGGTGTTGTTCCAGAGCCGCACAGGTACTATCAAATGAATCGGTTTCTATAGTTGCTTTGGTAGCAAAGGTACTGCTTATTGCATTTATAAGGGCATTCCTGAACAGCGGGTGATCATCGGCCACGATCAATTTCGCCATCTTATCCTCCAGAGGGTGCGCATATTTTTAATTATATAGTAAAGGCCGCGATTGCGGCCTTTATGCTGCGGCTGGAGACACTTTAGAGCGTGTTGGCATAAAGCACAACACGCAGGTGTGTCTTATTTGCGATTTAACCGGTTATTGACCAGAATTTCAACCACTGAAGGATCAGCAAGTGTGGAGATATCTCCTAATGAATCATGCTCGTTTGCTGCAATTTTACGCAGAATACGACGCATAATTTTGCCTGAGCGGGTTTTTGGCAATCCTGAAGGAGCCCACTGAATCAGATCTGGTGCTGCGATAGGGGATATTTCCTCCCGCACCCAGTCGCGCAGGGCTTTGGTCAGTTCATCACTTGGTTCTACGCCAACACGCGGGCTCACATAAACATAAATGCCCTGGCCTTTGATATCATGCGGGTAACCAACAACAGCGGCTTCTGCTACAGCTTCATGGGCAACCAGACAGCTTTCTATTTCAGCTGTACCCAGACGGTGCCCTGAGATATTCAGTACATCGTCCACCCGGCCAGTCAGCCAGTAGTAACCATCTTCATCACGCTTAGCGCCATCACCGGTAAAATATAAGCCCGGATAGGTACTGAAATAAGGTTGTTCAAAACGTTCATGATCACCATAACCCGTGCGCATCTGGCCTGGCCAGCTGTCTTTAATCACCAGGTTCCCTTCCGCTGCGCCGGAAAGTTCTTTGCCTTCGTTATCAACGATAGCAGGTTTTACTCCGAAGAAAGGACGCGTTGCAGAACCTGGTTTCAGGTCTGTTGCTCCGGGCAGTGGCGTAATCAGAATACCGCCGGTTTCCGTTTGCCACCAGGTATCCACAATAGGACAGTTTCCTTTTCCATATTTCTCGTGGTACCAGCTCCAGGCTTCAGGGTTAATAGGCTCGCCCACGCTGCCCAGTATCTTGAGCGAGCTCAGATCTGCGCCTTCAACAGGTGCATCACCATGTGCCATCAGTGCCCGGATAGCCGTTGGGGCAGTATAAAGAATATTAACCTTGTATTTATCAACAATCTGGGCAATACGTTTAACGCTTGGGTAGGTTGGTACGCCTTCAAACATAACGCTGGTTGCGCCGTTTGCCAGAGGGCCATACACAATATAGCTGTGGCCTGTTACCCAGCCTACATCAGCTGCACACCAGTAAATATCGCCATCGTGATAGTCAAAAACGTACTGATGGGTAATTGAGGCGTATAACAGATAACCGCCCGTGGTGTGTAAAACACCTTTAGGTTTACCGGTTGAGCCTGAGGTATACAGAATAAATAATGGATCTTCTGCATTCATAGGCTCAGCAGGGCAGTCTTTGCTCTGGCTGCTCAGTAAATCGTGGTACCAGACATCACGGCCCTGATGCATATCGACATTTTTGCCAACCTGCTTTACCACAACCACATGTTTAACCGGGCTTTCATCACCCAGATGGGCCAGAGCCATATCGGTATTGTCTTTCAGATTGGTAACCCGGCTACCGCGCAAAGCCTGATCGGCAGTGATTACGACGGTAGAGTCACAATCTATAATACGGCTGCCTAATGCATCCGGAGAGAAACCGGCAAATACAACAGAGTGAACTGCACCTATACGCGCACAGGCTAGTAAGGCTACCGCTGCTTCTGGAATCATTGGCAGATAAATGGTAACTCTGTCACCTTTTTTTACTCCCAGCTTTTTAAGGCCGTTCGCTAATTTACAGACCTGCTCATGCAGTTGTGCATAAGTCAGAGCTTTCTGTACTCCTGGTTCGTCTCCTTCCCAGTAAAAAGCAACCTGATCTGCACGCTCAGGAAGATGACGGTCCAAACAGTTATAACTGGCATTAAGCTCGCCATCGGCAAACCATTTAATGTGGACATTTCCCGGTGTAAAACTGGTATCTTTTACCTGTGTAAAAGGTTTAAACCAGTGTAACCGTTTCCCTTGTTCAGCCCAGAACTGTTCCGGCTGTTCGACAGACTGCTTATAAAGCTGCAGATATTTGTCGTTATCGATTAAGGCCCGTGCTTTTGCTGCACTGCTTACCGGATAAAGATTCTGATGTGACATAGCATCCCCTGTGAAATGTGAGTATCTCTATTTATATTTTAAATTACTTTTCTATCGGAGCCGGGGTTCAAAAGAAATTAGACCTTAGTATAGAAACCCTATATTCCGCAGGGCTGTTCATCTTTTTTGCGACTAAAGGCTAATTGTCATACGGCTCAGCCTGAACCAGAGTTTAACGGCTATTGCACCATTACAATAAATTATAACTGTGGAGTATTCTACAATGAAAAAAGCAATAACCGTATCCGCATTGGCAGCAGCAGTTGCGCTGGCGGCCGGAAACGTTCAAGCAGCAGGGTTTGACATAGGTGGTACAACAGTTAACTTTGGTGGTTTTATCAAAGTTGATGCCATGGTAACCAAAACCGATGGCGAACTGGCAACACTTGGGCGTGATTTTTATGTGCCGTCGCTGACCCCTATCGCAGGTGACAGTGAAACACGTTTTGATATGCATGCCCGCCAGTCTCGTTTCTTCTTTACGACAGAAACGCTACTGGATAACGGTAAGAAAATCAGTGGCCGGCTGGAATTCGATATGATGAATACCAATAATGGTGCTGATGAGCGTACAACGAATGGCTATAGCCCAGGTATCCGTCATGCTTTCTTTACCTATGATAAGTGGTTATTCGGTCAGACCTGGTCAAACTTTATGGATGTACAGTCACTGCCGGATACACTGGACTTTGTTGGTAACACTGATGCTGCAATCTTTGTGCGTCAGGCCCAGGTTCGTTATACCGCAGGGAATTTCTCTATTGCTCTGGAAAACCCCGAAAGTACTGTAACGCCTTTTGGTGGTGGTACCCGGATTACAACTGATGATAATAAAACCCCTGATCTGACACTAGGTTATACGCTCAAAACTGATTTGGGCTCTTTCCGTATTGGTGGTTTGCTGCGTCAGATTGCTATTGATACAGCCGGGTATGATGAGACAACAACATCTTACGGTTTATCATTCAGCGGTAAGATTGATTTTGCCAATGGCGACGATCTGCGTTTTACCTTTAATACTGGTAAGGGGCTTGGGCGTTATATAGGGCTTAATACGGTAAACGGTGCAGTGCTGACCAGTGTTAACCCTGATGATGCCAAACTGGAAACCATAGATTCAACAGGTTACTCCATTGCTTACCGGCATTTGTGGAACAACCAGTGGCGTTCAACTTTCCTTTATTCCGCTCTGGATGTTGATAATGATACCAGCCTGACAGGGTTAGGTGTGACTGAATCTACTCATAGTTACAGCGCTAACCTGCTGTATCAGGCAAATAAAAAGCTTATGGTAGGGGTGGAATATAAATTTGCAAATCGTGAAGTAGAAAGCGGATTGGATGGTGATATGCACCGTGTGCAATTCAGTGCCAAATACGATTTCTGATATCTGATGTAAGCTAAATAAAAAAGCCAGACTAATGTCTGGCTTTTTAGTTATCCAACAGAAAATTATTCTTCTGCTTTAGCTTTCGCCATTGGCGCAATTACAGCCTGACGTGCGAAGGCGGAACCTGCCGGACGTTCTGAGCTGGCAACAACCGGGCGGGCAGCTGATGGCATGGCAACTGCCAGGTTGCTTTGCTCTTCATCAGCAACTTTTTCCGGTTTAGTCATTTGTGCAACAACCATGCTGCTGAAACGGCTCTTAGGTGCAGTTGATGCCGGAGTCGATGCAGCAGGAACTGTAGCCTGAGTCGTAGTTACAGCACTTTCAGTATCAGCAACATCTGTTTTTACAGGTTGCACTGAGGCAGTTTTTTCTGTTACTTCAACCGGAGCTGGAGCTATCACTGTCTCAACTACAGGTTCAGAAACGGCCGGAGCAACAGTTTCATGTTTAACAACAGGTTCTGTAATAGCTGCCGGTGTTTCAGATTTTACTTCAGCCGTTGCTGTACTTTCAGCCGCCGGTTTACGGCGCTGACGTGTACGGGCAGGTTTTTCTGCAGGAGCGGCTTCTTCAGCAGCAATAGGCAGTGCCAGTTGCTGTTCACTGACAGGTACCACTACCGTTTCTTCAGTGACATCCGCTGCAGGTACTGCAGTTTCATCCTGCTGCTCTTTTTTACGTTTCTGACCAGCTGCACGTAAATGGCGTGGTGAGCGTCTGTTACGGCTGCGAGGTTCTTGTTCCTGAGCTTCTTCTGTGGCTTCTGTAGCCGGTTGTTCTGTTGTAACTGTTGTATCAGCAGTTGCTACAGGCTCAGCTATTTCTACTTTAGTATTTGCTTCTGGCTGCTCAGGTGTTGCCCCAGCCGTTACTTCTTCAGTTACTACAACTGGTGAGGCTTCTGCTACAACCACTTCAGGTGCAACTGTAGCAGCTTGTCTGACTTCTGCTTCAGTATTAACTACAGGTTGCACATTTTGCTGTTCAACAGGAGCAATAACAGCAGGTACCAATGTAGTGTCAGATGCTTTTTCAACACGTACAGAACGGCGAGCCTGACGACGTTGTCTGCGCTCGGTCGCTTTACTTACCGGCTGTTCATCTTCGTCATGTTGCTGCTGTTTAGGTTGCGGCTTTTCTGCCGTAGCTTTTTTATGCTCTTGCTTATGTTCCTGAGCAGGTTTGTGCTGCCGATCTTGTTGACCACGACGGTCTTGCCGATTGTTGTTGCTGGCGGGTACCTGAGCCTGAGACGGTTGTTCGTCTTTCTGCGCGGTGCCTTTTTCATCGTATTCATTACGACGGCGCTGCTTATTGTTACGGCGACGGTTATTGTCACGGTCACGTTGCTGGCGGTTTTGCTTGTTACGTTCAGGCTGGTGTTTCTTTTCCTGTTTTTCATCAGCACTGAACAGACTGCCAAACCAACTGAACAGTTTACTGATTAAACCAGGTTCGCTTACCGCTTTCTCTGCTTTTACAGCAGGTTTTGGCGGCGTACTTTCTGTCATGCTGATAGCGGATATCGCAGGTTTTTCTTTTACGGTTTCAGTGGTTGTCTGATACAGCTGACTGGTCACTTCCGGCGCTTTAACCATGTTATAGCTGACTTCGTCCAGCTCTTCATCATGACGAATCCGTACAACTTCATAGTTTGGTGTTTCCAGATGTTCATTAGGAATAATAAATACCCGGATATTATTACGTTGCTCAATTCTACGAACCGCGTCGCGTTTTTCATTCATCAGATAAGTAGCAACAGATACCGGCACCTGAGCATGGATCTGGCTGGTATTATCTTTGATCGCTTCTTCTTCGATCAGTCGCAGAATAGACAGGGCTGAAGACTCTGTGCTGCGAATAGTGCCACGGCCATGGCAACGTGGGCAGACATGCGTGGCTGATTCTCCCAGCGAAGGGCGCAGACGCTGGCGGGACATTTCCAGCAGGCCAAAACGGGAAATGCGGCCAATTTGTACCCGTGCGCGGTCTTGTTTCACGGCATCTTTCAGACGGTTTTCTACTTCGCGCTGGTGGCGTACCGGTGTCATATCGATAAAATCGATAACAATCAGACCACCCAGGTCACGTAACCGTAGCTGACGGGCAATTTCATCCGCAGCTTCAAGGTTGGTGTTAAAAGCGGTTTCTTCAATATCGCCGCCTTTGGTTGCCTTGGAAGAGTTGATATCAATAGCTGTCAGAGCTTCTGTACTGTCGATTACGATTGAACCACCTGATGGCAGACGAACTTCACGACGGAAGGCTGATTCTATCTGTGTTTCAATCTGGTAATGCATAAACAGCGGCACTTCACCCTGATACATTTTTACCCGGTGAGTAAAATCGGGGCGGAATTGCTGAATATAGACTTTGGCTTCTTCGAAAATCCGTGGGTTATCCAGCAGGATTTCACCAACATCACGGCGCAGATAATCACGGATAGCACGGAATACGACGTTACTTTCCTGATGGATCAGGAAAGGAGCTGGGCGTTTTGCTGCTTCCTCTGTAATAGCTGACCAGTGTTTCAGCAGGGCACGCAGGTCATAATCCAGTTCTTCATAGGATTTGCCTACACCGGCTGTACGGACAATCAAACCCATTCCATCCGGTAATTCTAATTGCCCCAGAGAGTCTTTCAGCTCCTGGCGTTCATCACCTTCGATCCGGCGGGAAATACCACCTGCACGAGGGTTATTTGGCATCAATACCAGATAAGAACCGGCAAGGCTGATAAAGGTAGTAAGCGCAGCGCCTTTCTGGCCACGTTCTTCTTTATCGATCTGGATAATAACTTCCTGACCTTCCTTAACCACTTCTTTGATATTCGGACGACCGTCAAAGGTATAACCGGCAGG
>CAZXTH010000111.1:8694-9491 GCA_964643585.1 uncultured Pseudoalteromonadaceae bacterium | reverse complement strand
TCAGTTGCCGTTTGAAGTGCCGGTTTATTCTGTGATTGGTAATGACCGGCTGACACAGTGCCAGACACCATTACAATGCCCGATGCTGACCGACAGTGTCGTACCTTACAGCAGTGCTCATTTAACTCAGGCATCCGCTGAACTGATAGTTCAATCCAGGCATAATTCGTATCAGTCGCCTGAAGCCATTTCATTTATTCTGCAAATTTTATCTTCCCGGCAGCAAGCTACTCCCTTCCAATAATACAGCGGAAAAGGCGGATTTATCAGGCTTTACAGCATGCTCTGTGGCATGTTTTAAAGCCTGTCTGCAGCATAATTTTCTGTCAGTTTTTATTATTTACTTTATAAATGGTTGCGCAATCATTTTGGTTTGTGTGAAAATGCCACATCTAATAGGTCATGTTTAGCGTATTAATGCCATGTTGTGGCTGCTGCATATGACGTATTAATGCAGTTGTTAGTAGTTTTGGTTGCGCAAACATAATAAGCAAATCAACAGGTGCCGGCTTTGCCAGACATTAGCCGGCTAAAAAAATAACGATGACAGGAAGGACAGAACAGTGAACATCCTCAAACTTAAAAAAAGTCACGTTTTTACCACTATTGCAATATTGGGAGCCTGCGGCTTTACCGCTTCAGCTCAGACAACAGATACGGATACCGGCAGTGCCGAAAGCAGCCGTTCGATCGAAGTTATTCAGGTAACCGCAACCAAACGGGTTACGACTATCCGCGAAACGCCACTGGCAGTTACCGCATTTGATCAGAACGCACTGGATAATAACCATGTGCTG
>CAZXTH010000111.1:0-8684 GCA_964643585.1 uncultured Pseudoalteromonadaceae bacterium | reverse complement strand
AGTTAAACGATTTACAGGGTATTGTTCCCAGCCTGCATATTGCTCAGAACGGTACACAGAACACACCGATGGTCTATATCCGCGGTATCGGTTCATCTGACCAGACCGAAAGTGGAGATCCGGCTGTCGCTTTCCATGTCGACGGGGTTTATTCTGCCCGCTCACAGGGAGCTTCCGCTTTAATGTTTGATTTGGAAGGCGCTGAGATTCTGCGTGGCCCTCAGGGAACACTGTTTGGCCGAAATGCTACCGGTGGTGTGGTTAACCTGCATACGGCCAAGCCGAAACTGGATTACTTTGAAGCTAATGCCGAAATAACACTGGGCAATTATGATCGCCGGGCTACCCGCGCTATGGTTAACCTGCCGGTAAGTGATACCTTTGCAATCCGTGTTGCTGCTGCTTTAGATAAATCAGAAGGCTATGTCGATATGGCTCCGGGCTCAGCCATGGGGCATAAATATGGTTCAACGGATCTGTCTGCAGCCCGTTTTAGTGCGTTCTGGCAACCAAACGATAACTTTGACTGGTTTTTGTCTTACGAGAATTTCAGCGATCAGGGGACTGGCCATATTCCGACTGTAAGCGGTGGCTCGTCCCGCTCTGCTTATATTCAGGAGCCAGGATTTAACGACTTTGTTATCGACAGCGTACGTACCCGGATGAACTATAACTTTGATAACGGTATTACGGTGTCCTATATCGGTGGTTATACCGATTCATCCCGCCAGTCGGTGTGGGACAGAAGCTGGGACGAAAATAAATATGAATGGGGTGGCTGTGTCGAATGTACTCATGAGGCCACCCAGCATGAATTCCAGATTAAAAACGAAGACAGTTCCCGCCTGCAATGGATGGTTGGATTGTTTTACTTTAAAGAAAATAACAGCACCCATTTTGATATTGTACACCCGGATGTCGATTACGAAGGTGGCACAACACCTAACCCGAATTTATGGTCAACCTACCGTCAACCGGATCGTGGTCTGAAATCCAACAGCATTTACGCCCAGAGCACTTATAAGGTTACGGATACATTCCGGGTCAGTCTGGGGCTGCGCTATACCGAAGATGAGCGTTGGGATATCGGTGGCCGTAATATTATGTGCCCTGATGTTAAACGTACTGAGAATTTGCCTCTGAACAATGATTATGTCGGGTTGTTGGATCCGGATAATCTGCTTAATGGCCTGGCACCAAATAAGTTTCTGGTGCAGCCGGGACAATGTTGGGTTGATACCTATAACGATACCAGCCCAAGCTGGGATAAAACTACAGGTATGGCCCGGCTGGAATGGGATTTCAGCCCTAACATCATGGTGTATACCTCTTACGCGACCGGTTTCAAATCGGGAACGATTCAGGACGGTAACCGTTACAATGGCAACGGCCCGTTCACTCAGGCAGATCTGGATGCCATTATCGCCGCCAATAATAATGAGGCTGCCGGAACCAATGCCTATGTTGCACCGGAAGAAAATACCAATATTGAGCTGGGTCTGAAAGGCAGCTTCCTGGATAATACCTTGCAGCTGTTTGCTGCGGTATTTACGACAGAATATACCGATCTGCAGGTGACCAGTAACGTACTGACTGAAACCGGTGCAGACTTGCTGCGTAAAACCAATGCAGGTAAAGCAACAATTAATGGTCTGGAAGTAGAAGCCAAATGGCTGGTTGGCCAGAATGGTGAGCTGAGCGGTTCGATGGCTTACCTGGATGCAAAATATGACCGTTTCCTGACGACTGACTCCAGTTATGGTGCTGATGGTATAGCCTTTAACCCGTCAGCAGGTAACCCGGCATTACCTAATCTGCTGGATTTCAGCGGTAACCGGCTGGTACAGGCGCCTGAATTCAGCATGTCTCTTAACTATGAGCATTTCTTTGAGCTGAGCAATGGTGCG
This sequence comes from uncultured Pseudoalteromonadaceae bacterium, assembly GCA_964643585.1. Classification (GTDB taxonomy): domain Bacteria; phylum Pseudomonadota; class Gammaproteobacteria; order Enterobacterales; family Alteromonadaceae; genus Alishewanella. The sequence goes on along the minus strand of CAZXTH010000111.1, from coordinate 6,777 downwards.
GTAATTAAACCTAAAGTCCGGATGAGCTATTCATCTGAGATCTGGTTTGACCCGGCTAACCGTGGTGACCGTCCGGAAGGTTTCCGTGGCCTGCCATATGCTGCTGATATCGATCGTCAGGATGCGTATACCAAATGGGATCTGAGTGTAACTTATCAGCCATCTGCCGGTAACTGGACGCTTGAAGGCTTTATCAATAATGTCACTGATGAAGAGATCAAGAGCGATCAGGGGCGTTGGAATGCTAACCCTGTACCAAATTATATGTGGGAAGCACCACGTACTTTTGGTGTCAGGCTGAAAGTCAGTTTCGAGTAAGGTATTGAAGGAGAACCCCGCAACAGCGGGGTTTTTTTCAGGTGGAGCGGCGGGTCATAATCTGATAACCCACATCCAGAGGTGCTGTCGTTTGCTTAGGCTTACCGAAAGCATTTACCAGCATTTCTACTGCTTTATGCCCCATATCAAAACGGGGGGAAGCTACAGAAGTAATTGCCGGTTCTACCAGCGATGACGATTCCAGATCGTTAAAGCCACAGATCGCAATATCATCCGGTACAGAAATATTCATCCGTTTACTCTCAAACAACGCCCCTAATGCCAGATCGTCATTACAGCAGAATACCGCATCACATTTACCATTTGATTCTGCTACCACAGCCTGAAGCAGTTGGCCGCCCAGTTTTACGGATGATGATTGTGGAGTAGTCTGGATATAGCTACTACAGGGTTCCGGCCAGTCCGTCAGGGCCTGTTTAAAACCTGCCATACGCTGTTGGGTACGCGGGTCCATTCTGGCTCCCAGAAAGCCGATTGAGCGGTAACCTTTTTCCAGTAAATGGCGGGTCATATCATAACCGGCATTGAAATGCGAAAAACCAATATTCATATCGATAGGTTTGTCGGTCAGCTCCATAATCTGCACAATCGGAATATCTGCCCGAACCAACAGCCGCCTGGCATAATCAGTCTGATCTGTTCCGGTAAGAATAAACCCTTCCGGTGACTGGCCGAGCAGGGTTGCAATCAGTTTTTCCTCTTCCAGTGGTGAGTAATGACAATCGCCCAGAACAACCTGCAGATTATGGGGTTTTACCGCCTGATAAATACCCTGCAGCACGTCATTAAATACGATATTAGATAAAGACGGAATAATGACAGCGATAACACCTGAGCGTGACGAAGCCAGAGCGCTGGCCGCATGATTGCGGATGTAGCCTGTTTCCCGAACAGCGTCTTCTACTTTAGAACGTAGCTTTTCAGATACTTTGGTAGGGTCTGTCAGTACCCGTGATACGGTAATAGCACTGACACCGGCCACTTTAGCGACATCTTTTAAATTTGGTTTTCTGTTCATAGTGTTAACGGCTTTTTTCCTTCGACAATACTGTATTCAGTCTGGTTAGTCAAAATGGTTGCGCAATCATTTTCACTGGTTTAAGCTTAGCAATATTATCGTACTAATCAGAACAGCAGATCAAAACATGCAACAACAGCCTGATATTGTATCAAGCCGGGCAATTATTATTATGGGCGTTGCAGGCAGTGGTAAATCTACCGTCAGCAGATTGCTGGCTGAAAAGCTGAATTACCGTTATCTGGAAGGGGATGATTACCATTCTGCTGAAGCCAAAGCCATGATGGCGGCAGGTATTCCGCTGTCAGACAGTTTGCGTGAAAGCTGGGTAGATTTATTGTGTCAGCAACTACAACAATGCAAAGCTGAAGGTGTGTCCTGCGTGCTGAGCTATTCTGGCCTGATTGCCCGCCATCGCCAGAAAATTCGTGAAGCGGGTGCCAGAGTACGCTTCTTTTATCTTTATGGGAGCGAAGCTCTGCTGGCTTCGCGGCTGGCTGCACGACAGAATCATTTTATGCCACCGGGGATGCTAAGCAGTCAGTTAGCTACGATGCAGCCAACAGACGAAGAACCCGATATTACCCGGCTGGATATTCAGTACTCAGCCGAAGATGTCGTGGCGCAGATTTGCCAGCAGCTGGCAGCTGAATGCTGAAATGGTTGCGCTATCATTGTGCAATGCGCTGTGATAGGCTGAGCAGCGATTATTAATATAATAAAGAGTATCAGACAGGGTGAATAATCAAACAGAGCCTGCACAGGGCAAAATCAGTTTTACTGAAAAGGCGGCTTATGGCCTGGGTGATGTAGGGTTTAATTTCTACTGGGCTAATATTTCAGCATTTTTGCTGATTTTTTATACTGATGTTTTTGGTATCTCGGCCGCTGCTGCCGGTACTATGATGCTGGTAACCAAAATTATTGATGCTTTTACTGATCCGGTAATGGGAGCTATTGCTGATCGTACCCGTACACGGATGGGAAAATTCCGGCCTTATATTTTATGGATGGCATTGCCAATGGCCGCTGCGGGTGTTCTGACATACAGTACGCCAGATATCAGTGAAGGCGGCAAGCTTATCTGGGCTTATGCTACATATAGCCTGATGATGCTGGTATACACTTCGCTGAATATTCCGTATTCGGCGCTGTCAGGAGTGATGACAGCTGACAGCCAGCAACGGACTACTTTAATCAGTTTCCGTTTTATCGGCGGATTTACCGGCGGTATTCTTGTGACATACCTGACACCGAAACTGGTGCCCTGGCTGGGGCAGGGCGATGAAGTGCTGGGCTGGCAGCTGACCATGCTGATCTTTGGCATTGCAGCGGCAGTGATGTTTGTTATTACGTTTGCATTTACCCGTGAGCGGATTGAACCTATCAGTAATAAGCAAGAATCAGTATGGCAGGATATAGCCGATCTGAAAGATAACCGGCCATGGATAGTGCTGTTTGTGCTGGCGCTGGTGATTATGGTGTGTATAACCATGCGGGCCGGCAGCGGCGTATATTATTTTAAATATTATGTCGAGCGGCCAGATCTGGTTGGCGAGTTCTTATCTTCTTATATGTTTGCGTTGGCTCTTGGCGCTGCCTCTACACCTTTTATGACCCGCTTTATGGATAAAAGAAACCTGATGATCCTGCTGATGACTCTGGCAGGTATTCTGTCAATTTGCCTGTATTTTGTGCCAGCAGATGCAATAGGGATGATTTTTGCGCTAAATCTGGCTATTGGTTTTGTGCTGGGGCCAAAGTCTCCGCTGGCATTTTCAATGTATGCAGATACTGCTGATTACAACGAATGGCGCACTGGCCGGCGGGCAACCGCGATGACCTTCTCTGCTGCAACTTTTTCACAAAAGCTGGGTGGGGCTCTGGCTTCGGCTGTTATCGGCTGGTTGCTGGCAATGATGGGTTATGTCGCGAATGAACAACAAAGTGACGGTTCCCAAACCGGTATTCTGTTGCTGGTATCGGTTATTCCTGGATTGTTTGCGCTTGGCTCGGCTTTTGTTATGCGGTTTTATACGCTGGATAACCAGCAGCTGGCGGCTATTCAGCGTGAGTTGCAACAGCGTAAAGCGGCTGCTGTATCTTTATCTTAATACATCTTTGTCTTAATGGAGTTTCGGGTTATGTCCACTGTTGACATGCAGGCTAACGGCGAGCGTTATGAGCTATACAGCGCAGTAAAAATGCCATTGGCGTCAGCATTTTTATGGAATAAGCAATTAATGATTCAGCTGAACTGCCGGGGTTATGCCACTGCGCAGTTTATGCAGCCGGAACCGGCAAAATATGCTCATGCGCCCAATCTTGAAGCCAAAACCTTTATGCAGCCGGAACAGCCTTATTACGCGCATCATCCCGGGCGTTTTGTCTATATCAAAGATGAGCAGCAGCAAAGCCTGTTTTCTGTACCTTATGAACCGGTACGTCAGCCAGCCGGGCGCTTTGTTTTTTCTGCCGGACAGAGTGATATTCGCTGGCAGCTTGAACAGGATGGATTAGAGATAGAATGGCAACTGGCGTTAAGCCCTGATGAACCGCATGAACTGTGGCAACTGACTATCCGCAATACCGGAACAGAGCAGCGGCAGTTAAGCGTTTATCCTTATTTCCCTGTTGGCTATATGTCATGGATGAATCAGTCTGGCCGTTATGATGCTGCTTTGAACGCGGTAATCTGTTCTTCGGTAACGCCGTATCAGAAGTATCCGGATTATTTTAAAAATAAATATTTCAAAGATAAAACCTTTCTGCTGGCAGAGCAGCAGCCCGATAGCTGGGAATGTATTCAGCAGCAATTTGAAGGCGAAGGCGGCTTGCATAATCCGTCAGCAATACAGCAACACATACTGGCTAAAGGTGAAGCGTTATATGAAACTCCAGCCTGTGTGATGCAATACCGGCTTACGCTGGCTGCAAAGCAACAGCAGCAATATCGTTTTGTATTTGGCCCGGCTTATGACGAGGCTGAAATTGCCCGTATAAAACAACGCTATTTTGGCGTTGCAACTGGTTTTGACCGTGCTGTGGCAGATTATGCCGCTTATATAGCTCAGGGCCGCGGTTGCCTGAAAGTAAATACGCCAGACCCGGTACTGGATAATTTTGTCAATCACTGGCTGGCCCGGCAGGTATTTTATCATGGCGACGTTAACCGTCTGACTACCGATCCTCAGACCCGCAATTATCTGCAGGATAATATGGGGATGAGCTATATTCGCCCCGATGTTACCCGGCAGGCTTTTCTGACAGCACTGGCGCAACAGAAACCCAGCGGAGAAATGCCAGACGGTATTCTGCTGCATAAAGACGCTGAACTTAAATATATTAATCAGGTACCTCACACTGACCAGTGTGTCTGGCTGCCGGTATGCCTGACAGCCTATCTGGCCGAAGCCAACGATTACGCTTTGTTCAACGAGCGGGTGGCTTACCAGGACTCGGACGAACAGCATACGGTGTATGAGCATATCAGCCGTGCTATGGGCTGGTTACTGCATAAACGGGATCAACGCAACCTCAGTTACATTGAACAGGGTGACTGGTGCGATCCGATGAATATGGTCGGCTATAAAGGCAAAGGTGTTTCCGGCTGGTTGTCACTGGCGGCGGCTTATGCCCTGAAATGCTGGGCAGATATTTGTGAGCAGATTGACCAGCCAGAGCTGGCCACGCAGTATCGTGCCGATGCTGACGAGTTTAACCGGGCTGTTAACCACTATTTGTGGGATGGTAACTGGTATGGGCGCGGTATCACTGACGACAATGTAGTGTTTGGCGTCAGCAAAGATACCGAAGGCCGGATTTATCTCAATCCACAAAGCTGGGCTATTCTGAGTGGCGCGGCCAGTTCTGAACAGCAACAGCGGCTGTTGGCTGCAGTAGAAGAACAACTGGAAACGCCTTTTGGCGTGCAGATGCTGGCACCGGCTTATACCGCTATGCGCGAAGATGTTGGCCGGGTTACCCAGAAGTATCCGGGCTCTGCTGAAAATGGCTCAGTGTATAACCATGCGGCAGCGTTTTATTTGTTTGCACTTTATCAGGCCGGTCAATCTGATAAAGCTTATCAGATCCTGCGGCAGATGTTACCCGACACTGGGGCAACCGATTATCTGCAACGCGGACAGCTACCGGTGTTTATTCCCAATTATTACCGTGGTGCCTGGCAGCAGTCGCCACGGACGGCAGGCCGTTCCAGCCAATTGTTTAATACCGGCACAGTACATTGGGTATACCGCTGTCTGGTAGAAGGGTTGTTTGGCGTAAAGGGAACACCGCAAGGTTTGCTGGTAGAGCCAAAACTGCCAACTTCGTGGCCGGGGGCCAGTGTCAGCCGTTATTTCCGGGGGGCGGTATTCGATATTGTGATGGAGCGCAGGCCGGGGATTAATCAGCCTCAGTTGCGGGTTAACGGCGAGCTACAGCTATCACAGCTGATCACCGGTATTATTGCTGGAAAGCATTATCAGGTTGAATTGTTATTACCGCCTGAGGCCGCAACATGATTCGTATTGGTTTGCTGGGTGCGGCTCGTATCAGCGATAAAGCTATTTTTCAGCCACTACAGCAACTGGATGGTTTTGTACTGCAAGTCGTGGCGGCATCTGATACTAAACGTGCACAAGCCTATGCCCGTCAGCATAATATTATGCATGTGGCAGACAGTTATCAGGCATTGCTGGAACGGGACGATATCGATCTGATTTACAATGCATTACCTCCCGCAGCACATTGTCACTGGACTATTCAGGCATTGCAGTTGGGTAAACATGTGTTGTGTGAAAAACCCTTTGCAATGGATGCCTACGAAGCCCGGATAATGGTTGATACGGCCGCACAACATAAACGCTTACTGATTGAAGCATTTCATTACCGTTTTCACCCATTATTTGCTGAAGTGCAGCGATTACTAGCATCCGGAGAGCTTGGAACACTGAAGCTTATCCGGGCAAACTTTTCGGTACGGGTGCCTTATGCTGCTGATTCATTACGGCATATTGCTGCGCTTGGTGGCGGGGCGATAATGGATTTGGGATGTTATCCGCTGCACTGGGTACGAACGCTGATGGCGGAAGAACCTGACGTTATCAGTGCCAGTACTATTACCGGTGAACCGCAGATTGATCTGACGACTCAGGCTTTGCTCCGTTTTAGTAATGGTTGCCAGGCTTATGTTGGCTGTTCTATGGCAGAACACCTGAGCAAAGTGCATGAAGCCTACCTGATGCTGGAAGGCGAGCAGGGTAGCCTGGAGGTTTTCGGGCTGATTGCGCCACATCAGGGAAACAGGATTATCCTGAACACCATCGCAGGGCAACAGAGTTACAGTGTGGCAGGGGAATCTACCTATTATTATCAGTTGCAGCATGTACGGGATTGCCTGTTGTAACAGGCAATCC
>CAZXTH010000110.1:0-9568 GCA_964643585.1 uncultured Pseudoalteromonadaceae bacterium | reverse complement strand
GCGGCCATGACAGGCTATGCCCTGCTTGCGCAGGGCCGTTGCCTGATCCTGGCCAGCGATGAGCAGGTCCGGGATCCGGCCGCTTTGCTGGCTTGTATCCGGCATTATCAGGCGGATACGGTCAAAGCAACGCTGAGCCTGGCGCTGGCCTTGTTGCCGGAGCTGGAAAATGCGCCGGAACTGGCGGTTAATCTGGTAGTCGCCGGTGAAAACGTCAATCCGCTGAACTGGCAGCGTTTGCGCCAGTACGCCCGGCAGCGTCAGGTACAGGTCCTGAATGCCTACGGCCCGACCGAAACGACGGTCAATGTCAGCTTCGCCTCTGTCAATGACAACGAACAACCCAACATCGGCTATCTGATGCCGGGCGTGCAGGCCTATGTGCTGGACAGGCAACGGAACGCCTTGCCTGCCGGCGCTATTGGCGAACTGTATCTGGGCGGCGATTGCGTGGCGGCCGGTTACCTGCACCAGCCGGAACTGACGGCCAAAGCTTTTGTGGCCAATCCCTTTGCCGACGATGGTCGCCGGCTGTACCGCAGCGGTGATCTGGTCAGAGTGTCCGCCGCCGGCGAGCTGCTGTTTGTCGCCCGTGCCGACGGTCAGATCAAGCTCAGAGGCTATCGGGTAGAGCTTGACGAAATCAGCAGCCAGATTGCGGCGTTGGCCGAAGTGAGCCATGTTCATCTCGGCGTATTTGAACAGCAACAGCAGCAGTATCTGGCAGCCTATGTGCAAAGCGCAATGCCGGCGGCTGCGCTGGAGCCGTTGGTCCGAAGCCGGCTGCAGCAGAATCTGCCCGAGTATATGGTGCCGGCCGTCATTCTTTGTCTGGAACAATTCCCGCTAACAGCCAACGGCAAGCTGGATCTACGGGCATTGCCGGCACCGGTTTTTGCCGATCAGGCCTACGAACCGCCGCAAGGTGAACTGGAAAGTCAGTTGGCTGCCATCTGGCAGCAATTGCTGGTGTTACCGACTCCTGTGGGCCGGCAAGGCAATTTCTTCCATCTCGGTGGCCATTCGTTGCTAGCGACCCGGTTGCTGAATGCGGTTGTCCGGCAGTTTGGCTTGGAGTTGCCGCTACGGGTCATTTTTGAATATCCGGAGCTGGCCGCGTTGGCCGCTTTTATTGATAACGAGCTGGTGGCACAACAAAACGCCGCTCAGTTGGCGCAAGAACAAGAAGATGCCGATTTACTGGCAATGGAGTGGTAATTGATGACAATTGCAGATGTGGTTCGTCAGTTGAACGAACAGAAGATTTCGGTGTATCTGGAAGACGGTAAACTAAAAACCAAATCGTCAAAAGATGCATTGACACCTGCTGCCGTGGCGCTGATTAAGCAGCATAAAGAGGATTTGCTGCAGTTTTTGAGCCGTAGTAGCCAGGTGACGCCGGGAACTACCGGCCAGCCTATTCCGCGGGTCGCCCGCGATATGCCGGTCTATCCGCTGGCTTTCGCTCAGCAAAGGTTGTGGTTTATAGACCAGTTGGCGGCAGATCAGAGTCAGTACATCATCAGCAATGCGCTGCTGTGCCGTGGGCAACTAGAGCCGGCGGCTTTGCAGTATGCTTTTGATCAAATTCTGCAGCGTCACGAAGTGCTGCGGACCATTTATCAGACGGAAGCCGAGCAGCCGGTGCAACGTGTGTTGCCTGTGCAAACGTTGCCGGTGCAGACCAGCCAGTTGCTGGAAGTCGACCCGGACCGTGAGCTGCAGCAAATCCGCCAGTTGCTGGCAGCAGAAGCGAGCCGGCCTTTTGTATTAAGCTGCGATCTGATGTTGCGGGTGCAGCTGATCAGGCTGTTGCCGGCGCAGCAGGAACAGCGCCATCTGTTGCTGATCAGCATGCATCATATCGCGTCGGACGGCTGGTCTTCGGCAGTGCTGACGCGTGAGCTGATGCATTTCTATCAGCAGGCGCTGACCGGCCAAGCCGGCGAGCCGCTGGCGGAGTTGCCTTGCCAGTATCTGGACTATGCCTGCTGGCAGCGCCAGCTGTTGCAAAACGGAACTTATCAGCAACAACTGCAGTTCTGGCAGCAGCAACTTGCACAACTGCCGGCTGTGCATGGTTTGCCGCTGGATCGGCCGCGCGCCGCCGTGGCAAGTCAGGCTGGCGCCGTCGTCAGCCAGTGGGTCCCGGCAGCATTAACAGAGCAGTTGCATGCATTGGCGCAGCAACAGGGTGTCACGCTGTTTATGTTGTTGCAAACTGCCTTTGCCTTGCTGGTCGGCCGCTGGAGCCGGGAATCTGATGTGGTGCTGGGCACGCCGGTGGCGGGGCGTCAGCATCCGTCGCTGGAACCGCTGATCGGTTTCTTCGTCAATACGCTGGTGTTACGCAGCGAACTGCAGTGGCAATGGTCGTTTTCACAGCTGTTGCAGCAGAATAAGCAGATGATCTTACAGAGTTTTTCTAATCAGGATGTGCCATTCGAAACTCTGGTTGAACAGCTGCAACCCGAACGTAGCACCAGTTATAGCCCGTTGTTCCAGCTTATGTTTGCGTTGCAGAACCATGAAAGCGTTGCGCTGGAGTTGCCGGGGCTGCAGCTGTCTGCGGTGGCTGGTACCGAACAGAGCAGTAAATTCGAATTGAATCTGGTGTGCGCCCATGACGGCGAGCAGATCAACTGCTACTGGAACTTCCGGACCGAGCTGTTTGAAGCGCAGACTATCAGGGCAATGGCCGACAGTTTTGTCGTGCTGCTGGAGGCTATTGTCGGCGATGTACAAGGTTGTATTGGCGATTATCCATTGCTCAATAGCGTACAGCAACAGGCTTTGTTGCGTCAGCAGCCGGCAGCGATGGTGCCTGTCACCGGCAACATGGCCCAGTTGTTACTGGGCTGGGCCCGCCAGCAACCGCAGGCGATCGCGCTGATTGAAACGCGGACCGGCCGCCAGCTCAGTTACCAGCAGTTGGTGGCCCAGGCCAGCGGCCTGGCCGTGCGTCTGCAACAGCAATATCAGCCTGGCGACAAGGTCGCCATTTATTTGCCACGGCAGAACGAACAGATTATCGCCGCTCTGGCAGTGTTGCTGGCCGGTCTGTGTTATGTGCCGCTGGATATTCAGTCGCCGGATCAACGCTGCAGCTACATTCTGGCTGATTCGGCGGCGGTTTGTGTGTTGACCACGGCGGCCCTTGCGCAGAAAGTTGCTGAACTGGCTGCCGTGCCGGCCATTTGTTGCGACGACCTGTCGGAGTTGCCGGCTGATGTGGCAACACTGAACACGCCATCGCACGGCGAAACGCCAGCTATTGTTATTTACACATCCGGCTCGACGGGTAAGCCCAAAGGTGTGCTGCTCAGTCACAACAATGTGCTGCATCTGGTCAGTCAGCAGCAAGAATTGCAGGTGACGGCACAGGATTGCTGTACTCACGCTGCCAATTTTGCTTTTGACGCCAGTACAGTTGAAGTCTGGAGTACCTTGTCCAGCGGAGCGAGACTGGTGCTGGTTGATCATGAAACCTATATCTATCCGGCACGACTGAAAGCCTGTTATCTGCAATATGGTGTTACTGTGGCTTTTGTTACGACTGCTGTGCTGAATCAGATTGCGGCAGAACTGCCTGATGCTTTCCAGTCGTTAAGGATGCTGGCTTTTGGCGGTGAAAGGGTGGATGCGACTGCTGTCAGCAGAATACTGCAGGCGGGGGCGCCTGAGTTGTTGTTACATTGTTATGGACCGACCGAAAATACCACTTACAGCACTTTCTACCCGGTGACAGAACACCGGCAGCACGATTATCCGATTGGCCGGGGTTTGCCTGGCGGGTTGTTGTTCGTACTTGACGAACGCCGGCAACTGGTGCCCGCGGGCATGCCGGGTGAGCTTTATGTCGGCGGTGCCGGTATCAGTCTGGGTTATCACGGGCAGGACGCGCTGACTGCGCAGGCGTTTGTCGCAGTGCCTGCCGTGCACAGCGGTTTACTGTATAAAACTGGCGATTTGGTCCGGTTGGATGCGCAAGGCCAGCTTTGTTATCTGTCGCGGGTGGATGATCAGGTCAAATTGCGTGGTTTTCGGATTGAGCCTGCGGAGATCTCCCATGCGTTGACCTTGCTTGATGACATCGACGAAGCGGTAGTGGTGCTGGCGGGTAGCGGCGAGCACGCTTTTCTGGCGGCTTATGTCAGCAGCGTTAGTCCGCTGGATGATGCCGAGTTTATCCGCCGTTGCCGGCAGCACTGCACTGCAACCTTACCGGACTACATGCGGCCCGCTGTGATTGTCCGACTAGAGGCATTGCCGAAAAATGCCAACGGTAAGATAGATAAAAAAGCATTACCGCTACCGCAGAGCCCGGTACAGGAGTATGTCGCGGCCAGAACCCCGACCGAACAGCAGCTGTGCGGCATTTGGCAGCAATTGCTGAAAGTGGAACGGGTAGGGATCCATGATCATTTTTTCCAGCTGGGCGGTCATTCCCTGCTGGCAACCCGGCTGACCAGTCATATCCGCCAGCATTTTGGCGTCGAACTGCCGCTCCATGTGCTGTTCAACGCTCCGCAATTGCATGTGCTGGCCACTTATCTCGATGCTTTGCTGCTCAATACGCAACCGATGACGCCAGCGGCTGATGATGCCGAAGAAGGATTTTTATGATGGTTGAGCAAATTTTTCTGCAAGCATCCAGCGAAGGGGTTTTGCTGTATCTGAAGGACGACCGGCTGGCTTACCGCACCCGGCAAGGCGCTTTGTCCGAGCAACTGAAACAGCGCATCATCGAACATAAAAACGATATTCTGCAGTATCTGGCTAGGCAACAACAGACAGCGCTGTTGCCGGTGGTCCGCAGCACAGATCGCAGCGGCTTGTTACCGCTGTCTTTTGCCCAGCAGCGGTTGTGGCTGATGCATCAAATTGAAGGCAGTAGCAGCCATTACCACATTCAGGTGGCATTGCAATTGGATGGTGAGCTGGATCAGGCCGCGCTGTTTGGCAGTCTCGAACAGATAGTGCGTCGTCATGAAGTACTGCGCACCGTGTTTGTTAACGACGATGCGGGTAATGTCTGGCAGCAGGTGCTGACGGACTGGCAACCGGCCTGGCAATGGCATGAAGTGCCGCATTGGCAGGACGACGAGCTGTTGGCGGCAGTGCATCAGGAAAGTCAGCGCGGCTTTGATCTGCGCCGGGATCTGATGCTGCGGGTCAGAGTGTTCCGTCGCAGCTCTCGCCTGGCGGTGTTGCAGCTGACGATGCACCATATTGCCGCGGATGGCTGGTCGGTGCCGGTGTTGGTCAGAGAACTGGTCAGCCTGTATCAGGCACAGCTGCAGCAGCGGGATGCCGGCCTGACGCCGCTGCCGGTACAATATGGTGACTATGCCAACTGGCAGCTCGAGTATCTGCAAGGCGAGGTGTTACGCCAGCAACTGGATTACTGGCAACAGCAACTGGCAGGGTTGCCGCTGTTGCATCAACTGCCGCTGACTCATGCCAGACCGCAACAACAAAGCTTTGCCGGCGCCACGGTCTACAGCGAGCTAAGCCCTGCTCTGACGCAACAATTGAAGCAATTTTGCCAACAGGCAGGTGCGACCTTGTTTATGGGGCTGCATACGGCTTTCAGCGCACTGTTGGCCCGTTACAGTCATGAAAGCGACATTGTGATCGGCACACCGGTGGCGAACCGGGAGCAGGCGGAAGTTGAAGCGCTGATAGGCTTTTTTGTCAACACGCTGGTGCTGCGGCTTCAGGTCGGTGATGAGCTCAGTTTTGCTGAGCTATTACAGCAAAGTCGGCAGCATTGTCTTGCTGCTTATGCTCATCAGCAGATCCCGTTTGACAAGCTGGTGGAAGTACTGAGAGTGGAGCGTAGTCTTAGTCACAGCCCGCTATTTCAGGTCATGCTGGCACTGCAGAATAATGAACAGAGCGAGCTGGCGTTGCCGGGCTTAAAACTGAAAGTGCTGGAAGAAAACTATGACGTTGCTAAGTACGATTTAACACTGACCGCTTATGACGCAGGTCAAGGTCTGGCACTGGCTTGGAATTACAGTACTGCGCTGTTCAGCACCGAGTTTATCAGTGGGTTGGCAAAGCATTTCACCCATCTGCTGACGGCTATGCTGGCCACACCAGATGCCGCAATTGCTACGTTGCCGTTGTTAAGCTACGCCGAAAATGCGTTATTGTCGGATTGGAATCAAACTGACAGCCCTTATCCGTCGCAGTTATTGGTACATCAGTTGTTTGAACAACAGGCTCAGTGCCAGCCGATGGCGACTGCTGTGATCTGCGATCGGCAGCAACTGAGTTATCAGGAACTGAATGGCCGGGCAAATCAACTAGCGCGTTATTTGTTGGAGCATAGAGCAGTACAGCCGGAGCAACTAGTCGGTGTCTGTCTGGAGCGCAGCCCTGAGCTGGTGGTAGCTCTGCTGGCGGTCTTAAAAGCCGGTGCAGCTTATGTGCCGTTGGACCCTGCCTACCCGCAAGAACGTTTGACTCTGATGTGCCAGGATGCTGCTTTGCAGACTGTGCTGACCCTGACTGCACACGGCGACTGGCTGGCAACAGCAGAACGTGTGGTGCTGGACAGTGCCGAAGTAAGCCAAGCGCTGCAAGGCTATAGCACGGCTAATCTGACCGAAAGCACTGCTGCTGGACTGTGTACTGACAGCAGTGCGCTGGCTTATGTTATTTATACCTCTGGCTCGACGGGCCGGCCCAAAGGGGTAATGGTGGAACACCGTAACCTGATGTCGATGTGCAGCTGGCATATCCGTCAGTTTGAGCTGGATCAGCAGTCGGTTGGGACCATGACGGCCAGCATGGCCTTTGATGCGTCCGCCTGGGAGCTTTGGCCTTATTTGCTGGCCGGCGGCCGGGTGGTGCAACTGAGTACTGCGCAGCTGTTTCAGCTCAGTGAACTGCCGGCTTATCTGAACCGTCATGACGTGACCCATAGCTTTCTGGTTACACCGCTGGCGCTGCAGTTTATTCAACACTGCCCGCCAGCACAATTACAGCAATGCACCTTGAAGTATCTGCTGGTTGGCGGGGACACCTTGCCGTGGCTGGATGTCGGCGCTTTGCCCTTTAAGCTGGTGAACAACTATGGCCCGACAGAAACCACAGTCGTTGCGACTTCTGGCTTGGTGGATATGACGGCAGGGCAGCCGGATATAGGGCGGGCTATCAGCAATACCAGACTGTATGTGCTGGACCGGCTGTTGCAGCCAGTCCCGGTCGGAGTTACGGGGGAGTTGTATATCGCCGGAGCCGGCGTTGCCCGTGGTTATCTTGGACGGCCGGAGCTGACGGCAGAACGTTTTATCGACGCCGCTACAACTGGGCTTGACGTCAGGACGGAGCCGGGCCGGCTGTATCGCAGCGGCGATTTGGTGCAATGGCGTCCCGACGGCCAGCTGCGCTACATCGGTCGCAACGATGATCAGGTCAAGATCCGCGGTTACCGCATCGAGCTCGGGGAAATCGAAAAAGCGCTGCTGGCGGTGACGGGAATTCGCGAGGCGCTGGTGCTGACTCATGATCACCCGACCGGCGGTAAAGTGCTGATTGGCTATTACACGACTGATGATGCCACGAGCAACGGCAGCGCGACTGCTGAGGATATCAAGTCACAGCTGAGCGGAATGCTGCCCGAGTACATGGTGCCAGCGCAACTGCTGGCACTGCCAGAGTTTCCGCTGACACCGCACGGTAAGATAGATCGGAAGGCACTGCCACTCCCTGACGTGTCGGTCTGGCAACGTGAATATCAGCCGCCGGTGACGGCCACTGAACAGTTGCTTGCCGGGCTTTGGCGGCACTTGTTGCAGGTGCAGCAAGTCGGCCTGCAGGATAATTTCTTTGCGCTGGGCGGTCATTCGTTGCTGGCGACCCGGCTGACCAGCCAGTTGAAACAACAGATGGGCCTTGAAGTGCCAGTGCGGGAGCTGTTTGAACACAGTCAGCTTGGGCAGTTTGCCGCCCGACTCGATCAACTGGAACTGAGCCAGAACGTACCGGCGATGCGGCCGGTGGATCGCTCGGTGCCGTTGCCGCTGACTTATGCGCAGCAGCGGTTGTGGCTGCAGACGCAGATTGACCACGACAGTTCGCATTATCATATTTCGGCCGCATTGTGGTTGCATGGTGTGCTGGATCGTAGCGCTTTTGACACAGCGATTGCCACTGTACTGAGCCGGCATGAAGTATTACGGACCGTGTTCAGGGAAGATGAGCAGGGCGATGTCTGGCAACAGGTGCTGATGGTGCCGGCAGCGCCGGTAGAATGGTTGGATGGTCGCGACTGGTCTGATGCTGAACTGCAGCGCTGGTTGCAGCAACAGCAGCAGCGGCCTTTTGATCTTAGCCGGGATCTGATGCTGCGGGTATCGGTGTGTCAGCGGACTGAGCAGTCGGTGCTGCTGCAGTTAACGGTGCACCATATTGCTGCGGATGGCTGGTCGTTGAGTCTGCTGGTGCAGGAACTGACCACTTCGTACCGGAGCCTGTTGCAACAGGAAGTGCCTGCTTTGCCGGCACTTCCGCTGCAATATGGCGATTATGCCTGCTGGCAGCGCAGTTATTTGCAAGGTGCAGTGCTGCAGCGCCAGTTGGCGTACTGGCAACAACAGCTGGCAAACCTGCCGCTGCTGCATAGTGTGCCGCTGGACTATGAAAGGCCTGCCAGTCGCAGCTCGGCGGGCGCAACCTTCAGCAGCCGTATCGACAGTGCACGCACGTTGCAGTTGAAAACGCTGTGCCAACAGCAGGACGCGACGTTGTTTATGGGGCTGCATACGGTGTTCAGCGTGCTATTGTCGCGTTACAGCCACGAAATGGACATTGTGATAGGGACGCCAGTAGCGAATCGGGAGCAGGCTGAAGTTGCTGAGCTTATTGGATTTTTCGTCAATACGTTGGTACTGCGGTTGCAATTGCCTGCAGAAGCCGACTTCCTCGGTTTGCTGCGGCAAAGTCGGCGTTGCTGCCTGGATGCTTATGCGCATCAGCAGGTGCCGTTCGAAAAACTGGTGGATTTGTTGCAGGTCGAGCGAAACCTAAGCTACAGCCCGCTGTTCCAAATCAGTCTTATTTTGCAGAATAATGCCACGGCCGAACTGGCGTTGCCGGGTCTGCAGCTGCAGCCGGTACTGGCCGACGGTCACAGTGCCAAATATGATCTGACGTTGAACGTCACGGAAGCCGACGGTCAGCTCTGGCTGGACTGGAATTATCATACCGAGATTTTCGCCGCCGCTACTGTGCAGCAACTGGCCGGGCATTTTGAGCGCCTGCTGGCTGCTCTGCTGGAGCAGCCGACTCAGGCCGTACATGCCTTACCCTTGTTAAGTCCGGCTGAACTTGCCGAGCTGGAACACTGGAACCAGACCGAAGAACTGCTGCCGCGGCAATTGCCGGTGACGGAGCTGATCCGCCAGACGATAGCGCGGCAGCCTCAGCAACTGGCGGTACAGGATGAACATGGTGCCGATACGTATGCCGAAATGGCCGCCAAAGCAGCGCTGATCCAGCAACAACTGCCGTGGTCGCCGGTCCCGCAGATCGTGGCGATTTATGGCCAGCGCCA
>CAZXTH010000109.1:6261-9793 GCA_964643585.1 uncultured Pseudoalteromonadaceae bacterium | reverse complement strand
TAAATGCGTTATAAGTCAGGGAGCGTAATGCTCCCTGATTTTATTGCAGCAATCATTGAGGAGGGTCTATGACCAAGTCTGAATTAATCGAAAAGTTAGCTAACGATTTTCCCCATATTCAGGTCAAGGATGTTGAAGCTTCTGTTAAAGAAATTCTTGAACAGATGGCTCAGTCTCTGTCTTCAAATCAACGCATTGAGATCCGAGGTTTCGGTAGCTTTTCTCTGCATTACCGTGCTCCCCGTGTTGGCCGTAATCCAAAAACTGGCGACAAAGTTGAACTGGACGGCAAATACGTGCCGCATTTCAAACCAGGTAAAGAATTACGTGACCGCGTAAAAGAAAACACCTGAAGTATTACTGAACATAAAACAGGCATGGAGTGAAGTTGAGCAGATTACTCTATATTATCATTCTGGCAGCTCTGGTACTGGGCGGTTTTCTTTTTGGCTCAGTTAATCAGCAGTTGGCAGAACTAAATCTGCTGGTAGTCAAGCTGGAATTACGGGTAGTGGATATTGCATTGATATTTCTGTTAACCGGGTTGATTGCAGGCGTTCTCATTTCCATGCTGTATTCAGTGCAGCGCAAAGCAAAGGGCTGGCTGAAAAAATCTCCGGATCGTCGCTGATTTATGCTTGAGTTGTTATTTCTGTTACTGCCTGTTGCTGCCGCTTATGGCTGGTTTATGGGGCGTAACAGTATTAAGCATAAAGAACTTAAAGGGCGGGCAAGTGTTACCCGTAATTTATCTTCAGGCCTTAATTTCCTTCTTACTGATCAAGAAGATAAAGCAATAGAGCAGCTACTTGAGTTACTTGATATCGAAGCTGCCACTATCGAAACCTACCTGGCTCTGGCTAATTTATTCCGTCGCCGTGGAGACTGGGATAAAGCTATCCGCATACATGAAAAACTCCATCAATTAAAATTGCCTCGTTTACAGGCGCAGCAAATCCAATACGAATTGGCCAAGGATTACTTTTCTGCGGGTTTATATGACCGGGCAGAAAAACTATTGTCGGAACTGGTTAAAGCTCCGGTACTGGCTGAAGCGGCTCTGAAGTTATTATTCAGTATTTTTATAGCAACTCATGAATGGAAGAGAGCTATCAGCTACCAGCAGGAAGCTCTGGCAACAGACTCCCGTTCCTTACGTTTAGCATTGGCAAATATGTCAATTGAAGCGAAGCCGGATGACCCGGTTTTACTGGCAGAATTAACTGAGCAGTACCCGATAGCTTTACGTCCTAGATTTGAACTGGCCAGATATTATCTGCAACATGATGAAAACAAGCTTGCCCGGCAATTGTTGTTGTCGATACTTGAGCAGAAGCCGCAATGGAGTGCCGATATCTTACCATTGCTGGTAAAATGTCATATTGAGCAGGAAGAGTGGTATCAGTTACTAAGCCAACTGGCGAATAAAAATCATAATATTACAGCCTCAGCTATGCTTGCTGATTGGTTGCTTGAACATGGTTCAGCCAAAGCAGCAGAATTGTTTTTACTGGATAAGTTGCAGCAGCAGCCAAGCATTCGCTTGTTTCAGAAATTATTACAAATCCGCCAGCATCAGTCTGCAGCGGCAGCAGAAACCCTGCATTCTGTTGAAGGGCTGGTAAACGCCTACCTGGATAAAAAAGTATTATACAGCTGCCGTAATTGTGGCTTTAAAACCCGGCAGCAATATTGGTTGTGCCCGTCATGCCAGCAATGGGAAACTGTTGAGCCTATTACTGGTATTGATGGCCGTTAACAGATAAGGATAACTATGGCCTGTCAGACACCCATCGTCGTTGCTCTGGACTTTGAACAACAGCGTGAGGCGCTTAATCTGGTCAGCCAGCTTGACCCGGCTTTATGCCGCCTTAAAGTTGGCAAAGAAATGTTTACCCGTTTTGGGCCTCAGTTTGTAGAAGAACTGCACCGGAGGCACTTTCAGGTATTTCTTGATCTGAAATTCTACGATATACCAAATACGGTTGCTAAAGCAGTAAAAGCCGCTGCCGACCTGAATGTATGGATGGTCAATGTGCATGCTTCCGGTGGCAGCAAGATGATGACTGCAGCCCGGGATGTATTAGAAAGCTATGGTACAGATAAGCCTTTGTTAATCGCAGTAACAGTTCTGACCAGTATGGAGCAGGCTGATTTACTTGAGCAGGGGATAGATGCTGAACCCGCTGAACAGGTATTGCGTCTGGCCCGACTGACTGCACAGTCGGGTTTGGATGGTGTGGTGTGTTCTGCACAAGAAGCCGCAATGCTTAAGGAGCAGATCGGTGAGAGTTTCTGCCTGGTTACACCTGGGATCAGGCCAGCTTTCAGCCAAGCAGACGATCAAAAACGTATTATGACGCCAGCCACTGCTCTGGCTGCTGGTGTCGATTATCTTGTTATTGGCCGCCCGGTAACTAAAGCAATAGATCCGCTGGCAGCTTTACAGGCAATTTACGCTGAAATTAACGCCTGATAATTGCTCATGAACTGGAACCTTCTTTAAAAGAACGTTCCAGTTTTGTTCTTGCCATAACATATAAAGCCACGGTGTCTTTCAGTTCAGAGTGGCTTTCTGTTAATGACTGATATTTTTTTTCCAGTTCCTCAAACTCCTTTTTCAGCTGAATATATTCCGTTAATCCCTTAAAAATAGCTTTGGAATAAGTTACCTCTGCTGTCAGTCTCTGAACCTTTGCCAGTATATCCTGTTGCTCGTCTGTGGGTCTGATGGTAAGTGCCATAAAATACTCTGCATTTATCAGAATTTTCTGAATAATTGATATCATTAATAATTTGATGAAGCGTACCACGTTGCTAAGTGATAGCAAGTTAAAAGCTGCCTGATTATGGCCACAACAGATTAATTGCTCATTTTGTAAACTTTTACTGCTATTTAATTGAACCTGTTACAGTAAAAGGTGATCAATATAAAGATTTCTGCCGTAATAAATCAGATATCTGATAAACAAAAGAATAATGCTCCACCAACGACAAGGCTGACAGGTTTTACTGATTAATAATGCATTACGCCGGAGAATATCCAATGATTTTAAAAAATTTGCTGCTGGGTACAATGCTGTTGGCCGGTGTCGCAGCAGAAGCTAGACAGCAACAGAATAAAGTGCCTGTTAAAACAGCTGTGGTACAGCAGCAGGATGTACCGGTATGGATACGCGGGATCGGCCAGGTTAAACCCTGGCAAAGTGTTGAAATCAGTGCTCAGACAAATGGTATTTTAGAAGAGATTTTGGTACGGGAAGGGCAGTTAGTTAAAAAAGGTGACTTGCTTGCCAGAATAGATGACCGCGCAATAAAGGCTGTTCTTGAGCAATCAGAAGCTCAGCTGGCAGTTGTTAAAGTGCAGCTGAATACAGCTTTGCGCGATTTGGAACGATATAAGAACTTGCGGCAGGACCAGGCTGTATCTGCACAGATGTACGAGCAACAGGACGCGGCTGTACAACAATTACAGGCTGAGTTACAGAGCCTTACCGCAAGTATCAATGCGCAACAGGTTGAGCTGTCATAT
>CAZXTH010000109.1:3109-6251 GCA_964643585.1 uncultured Pseudoalteromonadaceae bacterium | reverse complement strand
ACCCGTTTGCTATCTCCGATAGATGGGCAGGTCGGGATCCGTAATATTGATGCAGGAAATTACGTGACAACCGGTAGCCAGAGTTTGTTCTCCATTGTGCAATTAGATCCTATTAGTGTAGAAATTGCTTTACCACAAGCAAGATTGTCAGAGTTGCAGCAACTGATGCAGCAAATAAGGCAACAGCAGTCCGTCCCGGTGCAGGCATTTATGCAAGACAGGGGAGCTTTGCTGGCAGAAGGGCAAATGACGGTTCTGGATAACAGGGTTATCTCAGGTACAGGAACGGTTAGGGTAAAAGCAGATTTTGCTAATGCAGAAAATAAACTATGGCCTGGGCAATCAGTCGTTATCGCATTACAAAGCCAGGTTATCTCTCAGGCATTGACGGTACCCTCTAAAGCAATACAACAAGGCCCTTCAGGCGCTTTTGTCTGGCTAAATCAACAGGGACAGGCTCAAACCGCCGCAGTAAATGTTTTATTGAAAGAGCGTGATTATGCTGTTGTATCAGGTATTGAGGCAGGGCAGTCTGTTGTAATTGATGGCCAGAGCCGGTTGCGTACAGGTACTGCTTTAGAGGTTATCAGTGATAATTCTCCGGAGGCTGCCGAATGAATAGCCGGAGTATTTATGCCTGGTGTATGAATCACCCTATCGGAACGGTTTTGCTAACATTGGCATTGGTAATGCTTGGAATACTCGCGTTTCCACGCCTGTCTGTAGCACCTTTACCTGAAGCTGATTTTCCTACCATTCAGATCTCTGCACGTTTACCCGGGGCCAGTGCGGAAACAATGGCTTCATCTGTAGCCACTCCACTTGAAGTTGCATTAAGTTCTGTTCCAGGGATCAGCGAAATGACGTCTACCAGTTCGCTGGGGGCTGTCAGCATTACTCTGCAGTTTGTACTGGAAAAGAATATCGATACTGCCGCACAGGAGGTTCAGGCAGCTATCAATACTGCCGTTGCAAGATTACCTGATATGCCCAGCTTACCCACCTGGCGTAAAGTAAATCCGGCAGATAGCCCTATCCTGATTATTGGCGTTACCTCAGAAACATTATCACGGGTTGAGGTGAGTGATCTGGCTGAGACGATTCTGGCCAGACAGATTACGCAGATAAACGGTGTTGGTGAGGTTTTTGTGGGTGGGCAGCAAAAGCCTGCTATCCGTATACAAGCCCGCCCTGAAGTACTGGCCGCAGCTGAGTTAACACTGTCTGATATCAGACAGGCGATACAACAGGCTAGTGTGAATTTGCCCAAGGGCGCGTTATTTGGCCCGGAGCGCGTATCAACACTATCTGTTAATGACCAATTGTTTACTCCGGAAGAATATGATGAGCTGATCGTTAGTTATCGTGGTGGTTCGCCGGTTTATCTGCGAGATGTAGCTAATGTTACCCTCGGAGCTGAAAATGATTATGTCAGAACCTGGCCGAATGGCGAATCGGGTGTTGCACTAATTATTCGCCGTCAACCCGGAGCTAATATTGTTGCTACTGCAGACCGTATTCGCGAAGCATTGCCACAGCTTACCGCGGCGTTACCTGCAGATGTGAATGTTGGCGTATTTAATGACAGAACCCGAACCATCAGGGCCTCATTGCATGAGGTTGAACTGACACTCGCCATTGCTGTAATACTCGTTATCGGAGTCATGGCATTTTTTCTGAAACAATGGTCGGCAACGCTGATTGTTGCCGCAGTACTCGGTGTATCACTGATTGCGACTTGTGCTTTTATGTATATTGCCGGTTTCAGCCTCAACAACCTGACACTGGTTGCAATCGTTATTGCGGTTGGCTTTATTGTTGATGATGCAATAGTTGTTATAGAGAATATTCATCGTCACCTTGAAGCCGGTGAAACTAAGCGGGTTGCCGCACTCAAGGGCGTTCAGGAGATTGGTTTTACTGTTATCTCTATCAGTGTGTCACTGGTGGCGGCTTTTATCCCACTGTTGTTTATGGGAGGAGTAATAGGGCGCCTGTTTCTGGAGTTTTCGATGACAGCAACGGCTGCCATACTAATTTCGGTTGTTGTTTGTCTAACGCTGGCTCCGACACTGGCTTCTCTGTTTATGGATAAAGCTCCGGCTCATGACCCGGATAATCCGGGGCTGTTTGATCGGCTGACTAAACGTTATGACAACGTTCTAAGCTGGTCATTAAATCATCCCCGAACCATGCTGATTGTTTTCTTTCTGACAATTGCCGGTAGTATCGGTAGTTTTCTGGCTATACCTAAAGGCTTTTTTCCATTGCAGGATACGGGATTTGTGATCGGTATGACACAGTCTTCTTCTGATATCTCTTATGAAGATATGGTAGAAAAGCACCTGCAACTGGCTGAAATTCTGAAAAATGATCCTGATATAACAGGCTTTAATCATGCTGTTGGCGGAGGTTCGTCCACGGGAGGAGGTCAGGTCTGGATTGTTCTGACAGATCCTGACGATAGAAGTGCAACTGCCAGCGATATCATAGACCGGCTAAGGCCACAGTTTGCCCAGATTACAGGATTGCAGGTATTCCTCCGGGCTGCTCAGGATATTAACCTTGGCGCAGGGCCGTCGCGGGCGCAATATCAGTATGTTCTGAAAGCACTGGATAGTAATGAACTGGCACACTGGACTGAAGAACTTACCAGTAAGCTCAGGCAAAATCCGGTATTTACTGATTTATCTAATGATTTACAGTGGGATGCCAATATTATCCGGCTAGAGCTAGACCGTCAGGAGGCTGCCCGCCTTGGTTTTACCGCGGCAGATCTTGATCAAGCCCTGTATGATGCTTTTGGTCAGCGCCAGATTAATGAATATCAGACAGAAACCAATCAATATAAGGTTATTCTGGAAATCAGCCCCGAGCAGCGGGGGACAGCTGAAAGCCTTAATTATTTCTATCTGAGATCTCCTTTAACTGGCCAGATGGTACCTCTGCAGGCATTTGCGGAAATTCAGCCAGCGACCAGTGGCCCTGTGGTAATTGCCCATCATGGTTTACAACCGGCTGCAAATATCTCTTTTAATCTGGCTGCCGGTGTTTCCCTTGGGGCGGCGGTGCAGGCACTGGAGCAGGCAAGGGCAGAATTGAGTATGCCAGCATCCGTGCTCGGTTTATTTCAGGGAGCCGC
>CAZXTH010000109.1:0-3099 GCA_964643585.1 uncultured Pseudoalteromonadaceae bacterium | reverse complement strand
ACAAGCGTTTCAGGAATCACTTGCCAGTCAGCCATTACTTATTTTTACCGCATTATTATCGGTTTATATAATCCTTGGTGTTCTGTACGAAAGCTTTGTTCATCCATTGACTATTCTTTCAACTTTGCCTTCAGCTGCTATAGGAGCCATTTTACTGCTGTGGCTATGGCAACTGGACTTCTCGATTATGGCGCTAATCGGTATTATTTTGCTGATTGGTATAGTGAAAAAGAACGGTATTCTGATGGTTGATTTTGCATTACATGCGCAGCGTGAACATGGCTTGTCAGCCAAAGAAGCAATTCACCGGGCATGTTTGGTCAGGTTCCGTCCTATTATGATGACCACACTGGCCGCCATGTTAGGTGCCGTACCGCTGATGCTCGGATTTGGTACCGGTGCAGAGCTACGTGTCCCGTTAGGCGTTGCTATTGTTGGTGGGCTGGCATTCAGTCAGGTACTGACATTACTGACTACTCCTGTAGTATTTATTGTACTGGACAAACTTTTCCTGCAAAAACGCGCAACGAAAAAGGCAGGGCAGCCATCTCCTGCAAATTAGGCATAAATAAACAAAGCCATTGGGTTACCTGATGGCTATTGTTCATTTTTCTTACGCCGTGATTCACAGATTGCATGATGATTCTGGTCTGCCCAGGCAACCAGTATTTGCATCGGTTCAAGAAATGAGCGCCCCAGTTCTGTTAAGTTATATTCAACACGAGGCGGAACTTCAGCATAGAGAGTTCTGCTGATAAAACCGTCTGTTTCCAGACGTTTAAGTGTTCTGGATAACATTTGGCGGGAAATATCTCCAATTTCACGATTTAACTCATTAAAACGCAGAGTCTTTCCAGCAAGCGCTTCGAGGATTAGCAAACTCCACTGGTCGCCAATTCTGTCCAGCACATCTCTTATTGGGCAAGGTTGTTCAAATTCTGGCACCGACATGATTTTCTCTTATGCTTAATATTGCTAATAGTCACTTTGGTGTGACTTATTCACAAAAATGTGACTTCTTGTTGCCGTATCCCAGGTACTGTATCATCAGGACAACCTAAGGTCTATTTTTTGCACCTGGTCTTAAATGGAGAGATAAAATGCGTCTGGCTAAGTTATTGGTAGTAATCTGGTTGGTTGGTGTTGCAACAAACTTGCAGGCTCAGCCTGTACAGAGAGATGTCGTTACTGAGGAAAATAACAGGAAATTGGTATTGTCGTTCTATAATCGTTTTTTCAATCAACATGATATTACTGCTGCTGAAGTAATTACTGATAGCTATAAACAACACAATCCATATGTACCTGATGGAAAGGCTCCGTTTGTTGATTACTTTACAGAGTACTTCAACGAGAACCCGCAATCCCGCGCAAAAATAATTCGCAGCGCCACAGATGGTGACTTAGTGTATCTGCATGTTCACTCAACAAATGGACCTGGCGATCGTGGCCAGGCTGTAATTGATATTTTCCGGGTTAGGAATGGGAAAATAACTGAGCACTGGGATGTGATTCAGGATGTCCCAGAAGAGTCCGCTAATAATAATACTATGTTTTAAAAGGATTATTAACGAACAGGCAGAGCTCAGTACTCTGCCATTTATTATTTAACCAGATAATATCCCATAATGTATATTATGTTAAATTCCTTATAGGTGTATATATGGTTCATGTCGATTTCTATACTTATAAAAATCAGTGAGTTGAGTTTTTTTAATTTTTAGATTTGCTGCGATTATCTTTAGCTTCTAAATTAGTTCATAAGTACATGGCTAATAGTTCTTCCTCATGCTTTCAATTCAAGTCCTTAAACATCAAAACCAAAATGTAGCGTTACTTGTCGATGTTCAGACATCTATGCCATTGCTATATCCATTGCTATATCCATTGCTCTTTGCATCCTCAAAATTGTTTGCAAGAGCTTTAAACACTCAACTAGCATCACTTCAAGCTGTGAAGTTGTTCTATAAATATTGGCAATCTCGATATAACTGCAGCTTTTGCTATTCATTTTGGAAAGCCAATACAAATCCTCAGATAGCCATTGAAGAGTTCGATACGTTTGTTGCTTATCTTCAAGACAGCAGAAAAAAAATTCCTGATTACAACAGCTCTGTAATGTCTATTACTCTTGTTGCCAGGCTTCGTGCCGTTCTGCAGTATGTGAGCTTTCTGAATTCTGAGTTTGTCAGCAACCGCTATCTTGATTTAAGCCCAGTTGAAGTAGCGACAATCAGCGGTTACATATCGATGATCAGAGATTTACTTAAAATTTTAAGACATACAACAAACAAGTAGCCCAATTTTGACAATCCGTTCAAACGCGTTGAGACGCAATTTCGAAACTACATAATTTTAAGACTCCTAATTAATTACGGATTAAGAGTTGGCGAGTTATTACTATTAGAAACTAGTTCGATTAAGAGGACTTCTCGTGGCACTTATGCTTTGGTTATTACAAATCCTGAGGATAACGATGACCGTAAAACTCTGAGTATAAAAACAAGAGACTCCCATAGAGTCTTAGATCTTGAAGCTACTGACTATAAGCTCCTTAGTACTTACATCACTCATGTGAGGCCGGCAAATCATTCATGGAAAACACTCTTTGTTACTGTCGCCCCTCCGCACAAACCTCTTGATTACCAATCAATTAAATACGCGTGTGTAATCCTTACAGCACAGTTCAAGAACATACATCCTGAATATTTTGATGGTCAATTTTTAGAAAATATCAACAGCCTGACACCGCATATGTTTAGGCATACTTGGGCAACATATACGTTGGCTGCTATTTACAGAATTAAACGTGCAGAAATTATGCGGGCAACTAAGCTTGCGGGGATAGCATTCAGTGAAAAAGGAATAATGGATGAGGCAAAAGATGAGTTGAGGAAGTTAGGTGGATGGTCAGTAGATAGCCAGGTACCTAATCTATATGCGGCTCGATTTATTCAAGAAAAGGCAAATTGTACTAATTTAATGCGACTACAATCAGACCTGTCAGACGGTGGTTTAACTGATGAAATGAGTTGGATAACCTCTGACCTTTCCCCGGAATTAATACCAATCCCGTGATGAGATTTTCCAGCTTATGCG
>CAZXTH010000108.1:5613-9862 GCA_964643585.1 uncultured Pseudoalteromonadaceae bacterium | reverse complement strand
AACACAGCAAGAAAAAGCACGCTTGCTGGCTGAAGCGGGTGAGGCTTTCCTGGCTGAAAACGCCAAGCGTCCGGAAATTACTGTGACTGAGTCAGGTTTACAGTACGAAGTATTGGTTGCTGCCGAAGGCGATAAGCCAAGCCGCTCTTCCACTGTCCGGACTCATTATCACGGTACGCTGATTGATGGAACTGTATTTGACAGTTCTTATCAGCGTGGTGAACCAGCTGAATTCCCGGTTTCAGGTGTAATTGCCGGTTGGACAGAAGCTTTGCAGTTAATGTCTCCGGGAGCAAAATTACGTTTATATATTCCGCATAACCTTGCTTATGGCGAGCGTGGAGCCGGTAATGCAATAGCGCCGTTCAGTGCGCTGATTTTTGATGTGGAACTATTGGATATCCTTTAATTTCCCACGAAAATTTTGCAAAACCCCTTTGCAGTAATATATAGCTCAAAGGTATTATCAGGGACAGGTTTTCCGTCAGGAAAACCTGTTTTTGTTTATGGCCTTGCGGAGCGGTATTTATATGTTAATCAGGCAGGATGATCTGACCGGCAGTGAAATTATCGCACTGCTGAATGAGCATTTAGAGGATATGTACCGGACTTCACCCCCGGAAAGTGTGCATGCATTGGATCTGGATGCCTTACGGCAGCCGGAAATCACATTCTGGACACTATGGGTTGATAACCAGCTGGCAGGCTGTGTTGCCGTTAAAGTGCTGGCAGACGGCCATGGAGAAATAAAGTCTATGCGTACTGCCAATATTTTTCGCGGCAAAGGCATTGGTAATTTACTGATGCAACATTTGCTGACAGAAGCAGAACAAAAAGGGTTAACCAGATTAAGTCTGGAAACCGGTTCAATGGCATTTTTTGAACCAGCCCGTAAACTGTATGAGAAATTTGGTTTCAGCTATTGCCCGCCATTTGGTAACTACCAGGACGATCCGAATAGCGTATTTATGACCCGGATTGTTTAGCACTCTCATTTATAAGTTTTTCTGAACACTTTATTTGCAGCTGTTTCTCATGTGGGTTACAGCTGTTTTGTTTATAGTGGCGGCTTTATTTCTCTGTTATGAGGAAATACAACATGGCTTTTACGGAAAGCTGGTTTGTATGGGCGCTGCTGGCAGCAGTTTTTGCAGCATTAACCGCTATTTTTGCCAAAGTAGGAATTCAGGGCGTCGATTCAGATTTTGCAACTCTGATACGTACATTGATTATTGTGTTCGTTTTATTTGCAATTGTCTGGTTTAGCGGGAAATGGCAAAACCCGTTTGAATTGTCAGGAAAAACCTGGTTGTTTCTGAGTTTGTCGGCCTTAGCTACAGGAGCATCATGGCTTTGTTATTTCAGAGCATTGCAAATAGGTGATGCGTCAAAAGTTGCGCCGGTAGATAAATTCAGCCTGGTGCTGGTTGCGGTATTTGCGGTGATATTTCTTGGTGAACGGCCAGCCATAAAAGATTGGGTTGGTATTATGCTGGTTGCCAGCGGAGTATTGGTGCTGGCATTTAAAAGTGCATGAAGATATAGATAAAAGCTGCGGATAACCGCAGCTTTTTTATTAAATTCAGCGGTATGGGTTCTTGCTTATTCTTACTGGCTGAGCAAGCAGAATTATTGCCGCTATAACAATATTGGCCCATAGAATAAACCAACTCCAGTAAGCCATAGACTTATCCAGAAATTGCCAGCTGAGGTCACCGCAACTGCCCGTGGGTTCAAATACTGAAGGTAGCCATCTGTCCAGTGGCATCCAGGTTGGAAATTCAGCAAACAGAGAACAACTGAAAAAACCGCCTTGTTGCATCAGTTGCTCCAGTTCCAACAGTTCTGCTGCCTGTAACATACCTGCGATGGACGCAGCCAGCCAGCCAGCAATCGCTGCCAGTCTGAACAAAGGTACTGAAACGAATAACATCCCAAACAGCGCTGCCAGTGCGATACCGGCAAAAGCGGCTCTGATGTAAATACACAGTATGCAGGGCTGCATATTCATCCCGTACTGAAAGTATAAGGCTGTAGCCAGTACCAGCAGTGAGGAGAGAAACAGTAAGGCCCAACACCGGCGTTTTAGTGAAAGTGCTTTGATTTTCTGCAACATGATAGGCCCGGTGGTTAAAGTAATACAGAGAGGTTCTGGTTGCTAATCTAAGGGATTTGCGCAAAATAAACAACTGCTTAGCGAAACAGGCAGAGAGTGTGTTCTGGCCTTGGAAAGCCCCGAAACTGCGCGCTGGCAGCGAATTTGACCGGGTGACTTGTTAACTGCCTTGGCTCTGGTACAATCAGTGCCAATTTTATCTGGACAAAACGACGGAATTCTCCGCATGACCAATCTGATTAAAGCGCAAAGCCCGGCAGGCTTCGCTGAAGAATACATTGTTGACTCTATCTGGAACGGGAAATTTGCTCCGGGTTCCATTCTGCCGGCTGAACGTGAGTTATCTGAGCTCATCGGGGTAACCCGTACTACTTTGCGTGAAGTCTTACAACGCCTGGCCCGTGATGGCTGGTTGACTATTCAGCATGGCAAACCAACCAGAGTAAACAATTTTTGGGAAACATCGGGTCTTAATATTCTGGAAACACTGGCGCGTCTGGATGAAGAGCAGATGCCGGATCTGGTAAATGAACTATTGGCTGCCCGTACCAATATCAGCGCTATTTATATTCGTGGTGCAATTAAAACGCACCAGCAAAAAGTGATCGATATTTTTACCGGTGCTGAAACACTGGAAGATACAGCAGAAGCATTTGCTGAATTTGATTACAATCTGAACCACGAGTTGGCCTTGAACTCATCCAATCGCATTTATGTGCTGATTCTTAATGGATTCCGTGGTCTTTATAATAAAATCGCCCGTTTCTACTTTTCGGACGCTGCGGCTCGTGAGCAAGCGCGTAAATACTACGCTCAGCTGAAAGAATATGCTGTCGCCGGAAAATATAATGAAGTAGTGATGGTCGTCCGTAAGTATGGTAAAGACAGCGGCCGTATCTGGATGGGGTTAAGACCACAGATCCCTAAAGATCTGGTGGAGTAACTGACGAAACACTGTACAGTTTCTGACGAATTTTACCGCCCGGTTGACTGAGCTTACAATACTACTACCGCTGCAAGGTTGTTGTGTCGTAAATATCGTGTCGCCGGGCGGTTTGTTTTGGTCAGAAATACTCCTTGTTCTCTGGCTTCAGACTGTTTATTATTTTCGGGAATAACATATTCTTTTAAGATATATAGGTCAGTGTCTCATGCCAGTGTCTCAGCTCAGGTCTTCTTCTCACCCGACAGAAATTTACCTCGACAACAATGCTACAACGCCGGTACTACCTTGTGCTGCCAGCGCGGTAATGCATTATATGCAGCGACACTATGGCAATCCGAGTAGCAGCCACAGCACCGGAATTAAAGCTAAAGCTGAACTGGAAGCTACCCGCCAGCTTGCCCGTCAGGTAACTGGAGCCGGTTCCGGAGACATTGTTTTCACTTCAGGTGCAACAGAAGGTATTCAGACATCAATTGTTTCGGCTTTATCTGCTGCCAGATCCAAAGGTTTGACAGGGCCGCAGACATTATTACTGTATGGTGCAACAGAGCATAAAGCAGTACCTGAAAGCCTTAAACAATGGAACAAAGTGTTGCAACTGAATGCAACCGTGATGGCTATTCCAGTCAACCAACACGGCATACTGGATTATGAATTTATCCGCAAAAAACTGCCTGCAGCTGCCATGATTTGTACTATGGCTGCCAATAATGAAACCGGTGTTAAACAAGACCTGGCTGGATTGGAAAAGCTTATCCGTTCAGTAAACCCAGATGTTTACTGGATGGTTGATTGTGTACAGGCCCTTGGCAAAATGTCGCTGAAACTTAGCCAGACGACGATTGACTATGCGCCCTTCAGTGGACATAAATTATATGCGCCTAAAGGGATCGGTTTTCTGTATGTGAGGCAGGGGGCACCTTACCAGCCATTTATTGCCGGCGGAGGTCAGGAAAGCGGGTTACGCTCCGGTACGGAGAATTTGCCTGGTATAGCAGCGCTGCATGCTATTTTTACTGAGCTGGCTAAAACGGGAGAGTCTGTATTCCAGCCAGAAAGCGTATTATGGCGCTACCGTGAAACGTTATTAGCTGCATTACGTAATGTTTTTCCGCAGTTGGTGCTCAATAGTGAACAGCCCTATATTGTTCCCACCACGATCAATTTTTCTGTGCCTGGTTTTTATA
>CAZXTH010000108.1:0-5603 GCA_964643585.1 uncultured Pseudoalteromonadaceae bacterium | reverse complement strand
GCTGCCGGGATCCGGGTAAGCTCTGGTTCTGCTTGTAGTTCAAAAGTACCAGGCAGTTTTGTGCTGGATGCAATGGGGCTGGAAAGCTGGCGTAGCCAGGGAGCGATCCGTTTGTCTTTTGGCCCTGCCATGACAGCTAAGGAGTGTAATGCTGCCTGTGAGGCGATTATGGCGCTGGCTACAGTTGTGCACAAACATTGCCTGGTGTTGAGCGATGCAACCGGTGGAGTGGATGTTGGGCAGGATGGTATCATCCAGTTGAAACATGAAGATTTATGCAGTTATCTGATTATTTGCACCGAGCGGCGCTGTGCAATCGTGATTGACCCGGTATTACCACTGGCAAACCGCATTGCCAATATTATTCAGGGGTTACAGTTGCAAATTGCTGCAGTACTGGATACTCATCAGCATCAGGATCACCATTCTGCAAGAGCAACGCTGGTTTCGCTGCTTGCTGACAGATTATCACCAGAGGCCACAGATTCTCTGGGTTGGCCATTGCAACACTCTGTAACGGAAGCTGGGCGCTACCGACTGCAAAGACTCGCTACACCAGGTCATAGCCCTGAAGCCTGCAGTTATCTGTTATATCAGCAGGAACAACTGGTTGCTGCTTTTGTAGGAGATTTGCTGTTGCCTGGCGGAGTAGGAAGAACCGATCTTCACGGCGGTTCAGCTGAGCAAATCAGCCAGAGTATCCGGCTGCTTGCCACTGTAGTGCCTGAACAGTTACTGCTGCTATCCAGCCATGATTATGCCCAGCGTTTTTTCACTACTCTGGCTTTATCAAGGGCAGAGCAGCCGGT
Organism: uncultured Pseudoalteromonadaceae bacterium; assembly: GCA_964643585.1. GTDB lineage: Bacteria > Pseudomonadota > Gammaproteobacteria > Enterobacterales > Alteromonadaceae > Alishewanella. Next base: position 4,794 of record CAZXTH010000108.1, on the reverse strand, counting down.
ACTTGCTGCAATACTGGCTGATGAGCCTGTTGCGAACTGGCAACAGGCGTTGAATAAACAAGCGACAGAACTGCAACAACAAAGTAGTCACCTATGCGGACTGGTTGATGTGTCGTTATCTGATGCCAGTGGTGTTATTTCTGCAGAACAATTGGAGCATTTTCTGGCCGAACACCCATTGGTTCAGATTGTAGATGTTCGTGAGCCTTACGAGCAGAGCGCCGGAGCGCTTGCTAGTTGGTTACCTGCACAATCCCCGGTGATGGAGATTCCGCTGTCTCGTCTGGCTGATGCCTTGAGCCGCCGGCAAATTCAGTCACAACAACCTTTATTGCTGGTATGCCGCTCAGGTAACCGCAGTTTGCTGGCTTGTAAGGTGCTTAATCGTGCCGGATTTGACAAGGTATATAACCTGAAAGGCGGGATAGCACTACTATCACAATAAATGTTCTATTTAATAGAGTCTAATGTATATTTTATTGCGGTTTTTATTCTAAAAAATGGTTGTTATTATCTTCGAACATTAATTATTCGGAGCATAAGCTATGAAAACCGTTTTATTTATAAACAGTTCTATCCGTGGAGCAGACAGCCAGTCAGCTCAGCTGGCACAGCAATTCCTGTCAGAACTGCCTCAGGGTAGCTATAAACTGGAAACCATTGATCTGGGTAAGCAAGCGATTCCTCATCTTGATATGACAGAAATGGCAGCCTGGATGACACCGGTAACTGAGCGTACATCTGAACAGCAAGCTTTAGCTGCTGTTTCTGACGGAATTATCGATAAAATTAAAGCTGCCGATGTTCTGGTATTTGGTGTGCCAATGTATAACTTTGCCATTCCATCGCAATTAAAAGCCTTTTTGGATCGCGTCGCCCGTGCTGGAGTGACATTCAAATATACTGAGCAAGGTCCGGTAGGTTTGCTGGAAGACAAGCCTGTCATTATTCTTGCAGCCCGTGGCGGCTTGTATCAGGGAACACCTGCTGACAGCCAGACACCGTTTCTGACCAGCATCTTCAATTTTGTCGGGTTAACCCAGCTGCATTTTGTTTATGCAGAAGGCCTGAATATGGGCGAAGAGTCAGCAACCAAAGCATTGGCGGCAGCTAAAAACCATATTGCGGCGCTGAGCAAAAATATTGCTGCATAAACGTTGAGAACTATAAAGAACCGGCGTTGATGCCGGTTTTTTTATATCACCAAAGATAAACAGCCCCTGGTATCATCGCATATATAATGCTATCAGACGCATAGGGTTGCGTTCTGGCAACTGCCTTTGTATAAAAGAGCCAGTATTAATAACTATAAGATAATCCACTTATGAACAGAGCGTCTAAAAAGATGCTGGTGCTGGCTTTAAGCTCGGTACTGGCTTTCAGTTCGCCATTAATGGCAAAAAGTGAACCTCAGACCTATTCATTAGATCCAGTCAGTGTCAGTCAGGTATTTCAGAATGATCCGCAGCTTAAACTGACGATGGAACAGATTATGGCTGATCCAGACTGGCTTGGTCGCCAGCCGGAAACAGCTTTCTGGGCTGCAGACAGTCAGCATATTTATTATCAGCGTAAGCGGGAAGGCAATGAGCTGCGCGACTGGTTTAAACGTCCTTTAAATGGAACAGATAACGGCAGCCAGGTTGCCTTGACGGATTTACATGCTATTGGTGCTGCTAATGTCGTGTATAACCAGAATCGCAGCCTGCAGGCATATTTGTTTGAAGGTAACTTGTTTGTGCGTAATATGGCTACTGGCCAGGTGACTCAGATTACCCGCAGCAATACTGCTCAGTCAGAACCGCAGTTCTTGCTTGATGGCCGTCTGGCTTACCGTCAGGGCTGGACTTATTTTGCTACCGATTTAACTACCGGTCTGACCGCTGAACTGATGAGCCTGAAAACCGAAGATGCGCCTAAAGCACCGGTCGTTCCGGCAGGTTATCTGGCTCAGGAACAGCACAAACTGATTAAATTTGTTGCCAAACAGCAGCAGGATCAGCAAGACCGTCATCAGGCCAGAGAGCAATTGCTCAATGAAAATACCAGCCTGGCCCCTAAAGCCTTCTATTTTGGCAAAGACAAACAAATCGTTGCTGTCAGCTTATCGCCAAAGGGTGAGCATGTGCTGGTATCTGTACGTAAAAGTACCAAGCGCAGCGATAAAGACATTATGCCTAACTATATCACCCCGACTGGTGATATTGCTGCTCAGCCGGTTCGTGCCCGGGTGAATGATATGAAACCGGAACCGCAAACACTGTTTCTGGTTAATCTGAAAGATGGCCGCCAGCATCAGTTAAGTTATAGCAGCCTGCCGGGTTACAACGAAGATGTACTGGCTGATGTAAAAGCGGAAAATGCCAAAGCCAAAGGCGAAAGATACAAAAGCGAGAAAGTGATCCGCGATATCGGGCTTATGAATGACTGGTACTGGACACAAAGCGCAATGCGCTGGAATGCATCAGGTACTCAACTGGCAGTGATGCTGAAAGCTTTTGATAATAAAGACCGCTGGATTGCCACTGTTGATCTGGATAAAAACGCACTGGTATCTCAGCATCGTTTACATGACAAAGCCTGGGTTAATTATTCATTTAATGACTATGGCTGGCTGAATAACAGCGATACGCTGTATTACCTGTCTGAAGAAAGTGGTTATGCACATTTATATACCAAGCCTCTGAAAGGAAAAGCGAAGAAGCTGACATCCGGCACTTTTGAAGTGAGTAATCCGGTTCTGACTGCTGATGACAGTTATATTTACTTCAAAGCTAACGTTGCTCATCCGGGGAATTATGAAGTTTACCGCCTGGCGTTGCAGAGTGGCCAGACAGAGCAGGTTACCCGTTTAGGTGGTTCAAATGATTTTGTATTGTCTCCGGACGAACAGCAACTGCTTCTTCGTCATTCAACCAGCTTGCTGCCAGAAGAGCTTTATGTTGCCGCCGCTCAGCCAGGTGCAACAGTCAGCCGCCTGACAGATACCATTTCTGATACGTTTAAGTCTTTGCCGCTGGTTGCACCTCAGGTTGTTGCAGTGCCTTCCAGTCATGGTAAACAGCCGGTATTTTCTAAAGTGTATTTGCCAGCTGATTATCAGCAAGGTGAAAAACGCCGGGCAGTTATTTTTAACCACGGCGCCGGTTACCTGCAAAACAGTGATCTGGGCTGGTCAGGATATTTTCGTGAGTTTTTGTTCCATAACCTGCTGACACAGCAAGGTTATGTCGTAATGGATATGGATTACCGGGCATCAAAAGGCTATGGCCGTGATTGGCGTACTGCTATCTACCGTCAGATGGGTACACCAGAAATTGAAGATTTGGTTGATGGTGTTAACTGGCTGGTCCAGCACGCTAACGTAGACCGTGAACGTATCGGCACTTACGGTGGTTCTTACGGTGGCTTTATGACATTTATGGCATTGTTTAAAGAACCTGATCTGTTTAAAGCCGGTGCAGCATTACGTCCGGTGGCTGACTGGGCTTATTATAACCAGCCGTATACGTCTAATATTCTGAATACACCGGCAATTGACCCGATTGCCTATGAACGCAGTTCGCCAATTTACTTCACTCAGGGCCTGAAAAACCCGCTGCTGATTAATGCGCCAATGGTAGATGACAACGTGTTTTTCCAGGATGTGGTCAGATTGGTACAACGGTTAATAGAGCAGGAAAATATTAATTTTGAAACGGCTATCTATCCGGTAGAACCGCATGGTTTCCGTCAGCCAAGCAGCTGGCTGGATGAATACCGCCGGATTTATAAACTGTTTGAGCAGAACCTGTAATCAGGTTTAATTGCAAGAAGGGCTGTTGAATACAGCCCTTTTTTATACGCTGAATATATGAGAAAGCTATGCCTGTTTCTTCAACAAATCCCGTATTTCGGTTAACAGCTGAATATCTGCCGGAGGGGCAGCAGGTGCCTCAGGTTCTGGTTCGGGGTTTTTCTTTTTCAGAGAGTTAATTGCTTTAATCGCAATGAATACTGCCAAAGCGATAATCAGAAAGTCGACAACAGTTTGAATAAATGCCCCGTAACGGATAACAACAGCAGCTTGTTCAGCGGAAGCTTCCTGAATGATTACGGACAGATCCTTAAAATCAACACCACCAAGTAATACTCCGATAGGTGGCATAATGACATCTGATACGAAGGACGACACAATTTTGCCGAAGGCTGCACCGATAATAATCCCCACAGCCATATCAAGCACATTGCCGCGCATTGCGAAGGTTTTAAATTCCTGAATCCAGCTCATATTTTTATTTCCCTTAGAATAGTAAAGACGTGCTTTTATATTCTGGCAGAAAATAGCATTTTTGCCGGAGCAAGTATTTGTTTATGGGGTGTTAATTGAAAATTCAGGCCTAAGCTGGCCGGTGTAAGTAATAAAATCAGTATCTGCTGTAAACGTCAGCGGGGTATTGCTGTATGGATGGCGGATACATAATTCCGCTGCATGTAACAATAAGCGGGAAGAGGCCGTTAGCGCTTCAGGGGAAGCGTAGAAAGCATCGCCCAGAATAGGATGCCCCAGGGTTTGTAAGTGTACCCGCAGTTGGTGTGAACGGCCGGTAACGGGTTTAAGTTCTACAACACAACAGCTTTCCAATTGCCGGACCACCCGGAAATCGGTTTGTGATGCTTTACCATGCTGGAGACAAACCTTCTGCAGTGGCGGGTTGTCCGGGTCGGCCAGTAGTGGAAAAGAAATTGTTCCGCTGTCTGGTTGCAGGTTGCCCCAGGCGACGGCCAGATAACGTTTTTGTACCTGGCGGCTGG
>CAZXTH010000107.1:0-9898 GCA_964643585.1 uncultured Pseudoalteromonadaceae bacterium | reverse complement strand
ACCATATCGAATAGTACCGTCAGAGAAAAACAGGTTATAAAGACCAGCAGATCACTTTTGGGAGCGGTTTTCAGCAGGTGTACTGCCTTGTGGGCCTCGCTCATATTCCAGGCAACCATTACCAGTAATGCAGATAATGCAGCCATAGGTACGTAAGACAGTACCGGTGTAAGCAGTACCAGACCAAGTAGCACGACCAAAGCATGAATCATTGCCGCCAGCGGTGACTGGGCACCCGCTTTGTAGTTAGCAGAAGAACGTGCCAGAGCTGCAGTAGCAGTAATACCACCGAAAAACGGTGTAATGATATTACCAAGCCCTTGCCCCAGTAATTCACTGTTTGCGCTGTGGCGGCGCCCAGACATGCCATCCAGCACTACAGCGCATAATAATGATTCAATTGCCCCCAGCATGGCGATTGCAAATGCGGCTCCTAACAAATCTCTGGCCAGTTGCCAGCTGAAGTGCAGCACTTCGCCTTCTGGTCCTGGCCGGTTCCACGGCCAGTCCAGGTAAGGCAGATAAGGGGGGATGCCTTGCTCTGTAGCGCCTTCTGGAGTGATATAGCTGAAACGGGAGCCTATAGTGTCAGTTTCCAGCCCGAACTGCATCAGTAACAGGGCCAGCAATGTGCCGATAAACAGAGCAGGTAAATGCGCAGGAATGACTGTTTTCAACCGGGGCCACACTAACATCACAGTCAGGGTTGTGCCGGCTACCAGCAGTGCAGGCCAGGAGGTTTGGGGTATTGAGGTAGCCAGGGTAATAATTTTATCAATATAGTGCTCTGGCAGCGCCTCAATAGGCAGGCCGAAGAAGTCTTTAATCTGTAATGTTGCAATAACAACGGCTATGCCGCCGGTAAAGCCCAGCGTAACAGATTCTGGAATGTACTCAATCAGACGGCCCAGGCGCAGGCAGGCCATGCCTATCAGCAAAAATCCGGATAATACGGTGGCAATCAGTAAGCCACTCAAGCCATATTTAACCGCAACCGGATACAGTATGACGACAAATGCTGCTGTGGGGCCAGAAATGCTGTACCGGGAGCCACCGGCTAAGGCAATAACAAACCCGGCAATAATTGCGGTATATAAGCCATATTGAGGTGGTACGCCTGAGGCTATTGCCAGTGCCATTGCCAGCGGAATGGCAATGATACCGACGGTAATTCCGGCCAGTAAATCTTTGGTGAGCTTTGCGGAAGAATAATGATCAGCCAGACTTTCACGCAGAGCGTGAGCAATACGCAGTGAAAAAAGGTGGGCACGGTGTGACATAACAGCTCCGCTTTTAGCAGGCCATAATGTACTGATTGTACCACTTTAAGCCGGGTGAGATATGCGCTTTTAGTCTGATATCTAATAAGAAATAGCGCTTATTTGTCTGTAGAAGCAGGAATTTTGTGATTAAACCGCTCAAAAGCTGTAATTAGCCATTCTGCCTGGGTACTGCATTGATGCTGTTGCAGCAACTCAATAACGGTTTCTGCTGTGCATAGTGTGCCATCACGGCGGTTTCGTCTGAGTGCATAGCCGGATGCGGCACAAGGGGTAAAGCATACTCTTGGGGCCTGTTGCAGATAGGGGCTTTGCCGCAACATTTTGGCGGTTTCCTGCCAGGTGCCGTCAAGTAGTATAAAACGCTTAAAGTCTGTTACTGATTGTGCCGGAGGCAGTAAAGGGTGATCCGGGTACACCAGAGCGGTATTTCCTTGCTGCAATTGTAGTAGTAGTTGCTCATCTGGTTGGGTTCTTTGCCACAGAATACGGTTTACGCTGAGTTCAGGGCAGTTAAGTAATAACTGCCCTGTGTTAGTACTTTTCTCAAATTCTTTGGCGTGGGTTAATAAGCAGATATGCATGGCAACAATAAGCCCTGAGTTAAACAGGGCTTATTATATGAAGTTTGCCAGGCTCCGTCATTTAAGGATGGCTTTGTAATACTGCCACACCCTGTGCTGCCAGTACTGAGGCATCCAGGTCGAATATCCAGCTGATCGTTAACTGGCTCAGCGGGTCCAGCACGGTATTGATATCCAGAGGTTCATTATTCAGGTTCAGTACAAAGACGGTACGGTGTTCGCCTTGCTTTCTGTCTATTACCAGTAAACCGGGCAGTACTTCTTCTGCTGTGTAACTGCCTTTGGTGCTGAGCTCTGGTCTCTGAGTTTTCTGATGGATCAGGAAGCGATAGAAATTCCAGAGTGAGCCAGCCTGTTGTCGCTGGGTTTTGACAGTATTTTCAGGTTGTTGTAGTTGCTCTGCCAGAAATGTTGGCCACCAGGGCTGGTAATGCTGGCCGAACAGTTCCGGCTGTTCAACCCAGCTTTTTTCTGCAGTGGTAAAGCCTGCCTGAGCAGTGCTATCCCATTGCATAGGTGCTCTGCGGTATACATCATTACCGGTGGTGGCTTGGGTCATACCAATTTCTTCACCGTAGTAAATATAAGTTGTGCCGGGAGAGCTGAATAACATGGCGGCAGCTTGTTTAGCTTTTGCCTGATTCTGTTTGAGTTGCCAGCCTACTCTGTCCTGATCATGATTGGTCAGGAATGGAGCAAAGAAGTTTAAAGGGGCGTCAGAATGGCGGCGGCGTTCAAGATTATGTTGCAGTGGAGACTGGGTTGATACCTGTTGTTCAGACACAGTATTTGACATAGTACCGAATTGAGCTTCGTTATGCTGTTGCTGCATCAACTGGCCCAGAATGTTATAGCCAATTTCAAAATCAAAGCCCTGATCCAGCCCTTTCCCGTCGGCATAATAACGGGCAGCTACCGGGATATCGACCCAGGCTTCTCCTACCAGATAGGCTTCAGGATTAATGCTTTTTACGTACTGGTTGAAGTCTTCCCAGTAGGCAATAGTTTCAGCCGTGTCTGCTTGTTGCCGTGGGCCATTTTCAACTGCAAACCGTACGGCATCCAGCCGGAAGCCTGCGACGCCTTTATCCAGCCAGAACTTAGCCATTTTTTTCATTTCAGCAATAACATCCGGGTGTGTCAGGTTGAGATCGGGCTGGCTGGCACCGAATGCAGCGTAATAATATTGTTTGCGGTTGTCGTTCCAGTGCCAGACGGCTTCTGGCAGATCATTGGTATCCCAGGCGTGACCCCAGCCTGTTTCTGGCAGATCGTCGCGCCAGATAAAATAGTCTTTATAAGGTGCTTCATTTTGGGCTGAACGGATAAACCAGCCATGCTTGTCAGAAATATGATTAATCACCAGATCCAGAATGATGCGGATATCTTTACCGGCAGCCTGCTGGATCAGATTCTCAAAATCTGCCATGGTGCCGTAATCTGGTTCAACATTATAAAAATCGGTGAAGTCATAGCCATGGTATGACGGTGCATCAAATACTGGCGTCAGCCAAATGGCATTAACACCCAGCTCTTGCAGGTAAGGGAGTTTGGCGGTAATACCGTTAAAGTCACCATGACCATCTTTATTGCTGTCATAAAAGCTACGGGGCCAGATTTGGTAAAAAACGGCATTATCCCACCAATGCGGTTCTGCATTGGTGACTTGCTGAGAGGTAGATGTTGGCTCTGGTGTTACCGTTGTCGGCTCAGGTGCCGGTTTGCAGGCGGTGAGTAGCGCAGATAATAATAGCGCGCTGAAAAATAAAGGTTTCATGTTTTCCCCGTTATAGTTAAAGCTGTTATCTCTGGTTTATGCCTGATACATATGCAAAACCACCTGATTCAGAACAGGCCTTTTTGTTCGGATTGCTGGCATTATGCCTGTGTCAGGTAAAGGCTGCAGTGGTAATAACCCCAAAATGGTGCAGCAACAATATGAATACGTATGCACGCTTTTGCGCCATATCCGGGCATCGTGTAGCCTGATGCGAGATTTTTCTGCTGACTTTTCTGTGGTTATCTTTACAGGTAACACAGTCTGCCGACAGTTTGTATTGCTTCAGTTCTGAATTAAACATGGCACGGGGGTCATGAATTTACCGGGGCAATGCGGGGTATCAGTCACATAACTATATAACAAGACATAGGAATCTGTAATGAAACAACCGAAGTTATCCTTCTGGCAGATCTGGAACCTCAGTTTCGGTTTCCTTGGCGTACAGATTGGCTTTGCTCTGCAAAACGGTAACGTCAGCCGTATTTTGTCAGATTTGGGCGCCGATTTATCTTCCTTATCTTTATTCTGGCTTGCCGCCCCGTTGATGGGGTTACTGGTGCAACCCATTGTTGGTGCCGCATCTGACCGGACCTGGAACCGGGTTGGGCGGCGTCTGCCCTTTATGCTCGGAGGTGCTGTCGTTGCAGCGGCGGCTATGGTGCTGTTGCCTAATTCTTCTATGATGGTGGCGCTGATCCCCCCTATGTTGTTCGGGTTAATTATTTTTGCTATTAAAGACGCTGCATTTAACGTGACGTTTCAGCCGTTCCGTTCACTGGTTTCTGATATGGTTCCGGCAGAACAGCGCAATCTGGGTTACTCAGTGCAAACGCTGCTGATTAATATTGGTGCAGTATTCGGTTCTATACTGCCATTTGTTCTGACCAATGTGATAGGGCTGGATAATGCTTCCAAGGCCGGGGCCGTTGCACCATCGGTAGTTTGGGCATTCTATATTGGTGCCACGGTATTGCTGGGTAGTGTGTTGTGGACGGTATTCCGCACCAAAGAATACCCACCGCAACAATACTATGCATATAAAGGTATGGATGCAGAGCTGGTTGCAGCTGAAACTCTGAAAGCACGCTCAACTTCAGAGAAACTGGCCGATTTCTGGCAAACGATGAAAACCATGCCGCGAATTATGAAACAGCTGGCTTTGGTACAGTTTTTCTCTTGGTTTGCACTGATTATTATGTGGACATACTTCCCGGCTGCTATTGCACAGCATACCTGGGGAGTTGGCATTGAATGGTTTGACCCCGCCTATATTGCTCAAATGGGCGGGACGCCAGCGGAGATTGCTGCCGCAAAAGGTGCAGCCGGTGACTGGGTTGGTATTTTGTATGCCGGTTATTCACTGTTTGCGGTATTTTTCGCGATGGTGATGGCGAAGCTGGCTAACCTGTTTGGCCGCAAACTGGTGTATTCACTGTCGTTACTGGCTGGTGGTCTGGGTTATCTGAGTTTTATGCTGTTTGATGACCCGACTCTGGTGCAGGTGAATTTGTTAATTACTTCCGTTGAAATTCCGCAGGGAGCCTTAGGGCTGATGTGGCCGATGGTCGGTATCGGTATTGCCTGGGCTGCAATATTGGCTATGCCTTACGCTATTCTGGCCGGTGCATTACCTGCAAATAAAACCGGTGTTTATATGGGCATATTCAACTTTACCATTGCGGCGCCGCAGATTATTTCAGGTTTGGTATCTGGCTGGATCCTTGGCAGTATCTTCCGGAATGAAGCGGTATATATCATTATGCTGGCCGGCACGGCTATGGTGCTTGGGGCATTGTCAGTCTGGCTGGTGAAAGAGCAGGATACTACAGCTTGATTAAAAGCGCTGTTGACAGCGCTTTTTACCTTCAGTCGATATCCAGTACCAGAGTGCTGCGTGGCGGTACTTTCAGAAGTTTATCTAACACAATAGTATTGCCGGTTATGACATCTGTTGCCTGTTTATTCGCAGGTAAGACTTCACTGAAACGATTCAGCTCTAGTGTGATTGGTGCGGTGTTTTTATTCATAACGACCATAACGGTCTGCTGGTCGTTGTAGCGGAAATAAGTATAGCTGCCGTTATCCGGCGCAAAGTGCATCAGTTTTCCGCTGTGTACGGCTGAGGCGGTTTTACGCCAGTTTGCCAGCCGTTTGACCAGTTGCTGTGCCTGTTGTTGGGTTTTAGTTAAGCCTTGGCCGGTAAAAGCATTGGACTTATCACTTGGCCAGCCTCCTGGAAAATCTGACCGTACTACGCCGTCGTCGCGGTGCGTCGGGCTGGTCATGGCCAGCTCAGTACCATAGAACAGTTGTGGTATCCCGCGCATGGTCAGTAAATAGCTGATGGCCATCCGATATAAATCAAAGTCTTCGCCCAGTAGAGAATACAGCCGGGCGGTATCATGGTTACCTTCAAAGGTCACCAGATTAAACGGATTTGCATAAATATGATCATTACTGAGCATTTCGTATAGTGTAATCCAGCCTTTGTTCCAGTCCTCTTGCTGAGTCAGGGCTTCCAGTAATGAGATATATAACGGGAAATCCAGCATTGCCGGGGTATGGGAGACATAGCCATCTTTATTTTGTTTGCCTGCCTGCCAGTAAGACACAATCAGTGGGTTGGGGCTCCACTCTTCGCCAACAATATTAAAGCCAGGGTATTCCTGCATGATACGGCGGCCCCATTCGCTGAGAAATGCTTTATCTGCGTAGGAATAGGTATCTTCACGGATACCGGATAAACCGGCATATTCGATCCACCAGATGCTGTTCTGTATCAGATACTCTGCCAGCAACGGATGGCGTTGGTTCAGGTCTGGCATGGTCTCAACAAACCAGCCATCCGTAAAATCATTGCGATCAATGTTGCTGGCGTAAGGGTCCTGAATGGTTGTGCGGTGATGGCTGGTGCCCTTGAATGAACTGTGACCGCTGGCAAACTGTTGCTGGTTCAGCCAGTTATTATCTGGCAGGTTAGGCAACCACCAGTGCTTATCCCCGATGTGATTTACAATAATATCCTGAATAACCTTAATGCCTCTGGTATTGGCAGCAGCAATAAAGTCGCGGTATTGCTCGTTACTGCCAAAGCGGGGGTCAATCCGATACAGGTCGGTTGAGGCATAACCGTGATAAGAATAAGCCGGTTGATTATTTTCAGTCAGAGGTGTTGGCCACAGTGCTGTAAAGCCCATCCCGGCCAGATAGGGCAGGGCTTGCTGCATGCCGGCGAGATCTCCTCCGTGGCGACCATTTGAGTCTTTGCGGTTTACGCCTTCCTGCATACTTTCAACGTTATCATTTGACGGATCACCGTTGGCAAAACGATCAGGAACCAGCAGATAGATTACATCACTGTTGTTAAACCCTTCCCGGCTGGCTGAACCGGTATTACGCTGCAGCAACGGATACTTATGCTGTAATACGGTCTGGCCTTGATGCTGCAGATTCAGGTTGATATTGCCTGGCTGCACAGAGTCTGCCAGGGTAAGGTTAATAAACAGATAGTCAGGGTTTGCCGTACGTTCCACACTACTGAGTGTTACACCCGGGTAGTCGGCAACGGGTTCCAGCGAAGCAATATTATCACCATGGAGCATTAGCTGTAGTTGAGGATGCTGCATACCTGCCCACCAGTTCGGTGGCTCAATACGGTTAAGGTTGGCTGCTTGCAGTGGCAGGCTGATACCCGCCAGCAGCAACAATGTTGCTGGTAATTTCATTTATAATCCCTGTCTGAAAATATCTGGTTATTCAGATTAGCAGACCCTATAACATGCCCCTGGCACCAGCAAGCTAAGTGATTATTTTACATACGTATTCAGTTGCTTAGATTGTTCTTGCCGGTTGCTCTGTTACATTTGGCAGCAGCCGGTTCGGATGGCTGCTATAGTCAGCTATTACTAGTGCTTCCCGGCAAGTTTTAGCGACAGGTCGTTTATGAATATAACCAGATGGTGCTGCAATATCGCTTTGCTGTTTACTGTATTTGGGGGACAGTTTGCCAGTGCTGAGCAGGCTGCAATGGCTCCTCTGGCCTGCTATCCGGTTCCCGGTCAACCACAGCAGTTATGTATGCTGGTTACGGCATCGCCTTATGGGCCTTTTGATGATGTAGCATTTTATAAGCGGGATGCAGAGCAACAACTGACATATCTGCGCAGCGCCAGTGGTCTGGTAGCGCGTTTTTCATTTCAGGGGTTTTCACCGGAAGGGCGCTTTGTCATTCTGGCATGGGCAGAGGAAGGACACCCGTTATTTACCATTTACCGTACAGCAGATTTGCTGCAACAAGGTGAGCCGCAGGCCGTTGCAGCTATTTCGGATTATCCGTTCAGCCATATCGATAGTATCAGTGAACAAGGGCTGGTTATTTATGGCAGCGAACAGCCATACGATCCTGAACATTGTATTAAACCATCAGTGAAAATGGCATTGGCTGACCCGGCCAATTGTCACCGAAAGTTGCAGCTGGAACCCTGAATTACTGAGTAGTAACCATTGCCAGTTGTTGTTGTAAAAATCGTTGCTCGGGCTCTTGTTTGCATAATTGCAGTGCCTGTAAATAAGCTGCTGCAGCTTGCTGCTGCTGTCCCAGTTGTCTTAATAAGTCTGCTTTGGTGGCATACAGCAGATAGTAATGACTAAGACTGCCTTGCTGTTCCAGCCGTGCTATTCCGGGTAAGGCAGCTGCAGGGCCATCACACATTGCTATAGCAACCAGCCGGTTCAGAGCAATAACCGGAGAGGGGTTAAGCTGTAGCAATACATCATATAAACCACAAATCTGTTTCCAGTCAGTGTTGTTGGCATCTGTTGCTTCGCTGTGCACTGCAGCAATTGCTGATTGTATGGCATAAGGTCCTGCTCTTTTCTGGGTTAACGCCTGTTGTGTCAACTGTAAGCCTTGCTGTATTTCCGGCTGACACCAGCGACTACGATCCTGATGCTGTAGCAGGACTAACTCTCCGTTTACAGACAACCGGGCATCCCGTCGTGCGTGCTGTAGTAGCATCAGTGCCTGCAATCCATGTACTTCTGCTTCCGGTAAGAGTGACTGCAGCAATGCGCCAAGCCTTATCGCTTCGTTTGCCAGTTCATGCTGGATAAGCTGTGTTCCTGCTGAGGCGTTATAGCCTTCATTAAACAGCAGATAGATAACATGCAGGACGGTGTTCAATCGCTGTGGTAAATCTGCCTGCTCTGGTATTTCATAAGGAATGCCAGCAGTGCGGATTTTACTTTTTGCCCGTACGATACGCTGGGCGATAGTTGTGGGTTTGGACAGAAAAGCACTGGCGATTTGTTCTGTTGTCAGGCCACACACTTCGCGCAGGGTCAGGGCCAGTTGAGCCTCTTCTGCTAAACCAGGATGGCAGCAGGTAAAAATCAGCCGTAACTGATCATCTTCTATCAGCTGGCAATCCTGCTCTTCTGTTATCTCTAACTGATGTAATAAGGCATCTTGCCCTGATACTAATCTTGAAGTTTTACGAAGAGAGTCAATGGCTTTAAAGCGTCCGGCTGACACCAGCCAGGCTGAAGGATTATCAGGACTACCATGCTGTGGCCATTGCTCCAGAGCTGCCCGAAAAGCTTCATGTAATGCTTCCTCTGCCAGATCAAAATCACCTAGCAGGCGGATAAGCGTGGCCAGTATTTTACGGGACTCACGCTGATAGAGTTGTGCCAGCTGTATTTGCACCGGATTCAGGTATCCAACTGACGAATAGGCCTGACTTCAATAGTGCCCACTCTGGCTGGGGGAATACCTGCAGCGACCTTGATTGCTTCGTTCAGATCCCGGGCTTCTATCAGGTAAAAGCCTGCCAGCTGCTCTTTAGTTTCAGCAAAAGGCCCATCGGTGATACTGATCTGGCCTTGTCTTATCCGGACAGATGTTGCGGAAGCTACCGGCTGTAATGCTTCTGCTGCCAGCATACGGCCGCTTTGTTGCAATGCGGTGGCATAGGCAAAACACTCGGCATCATCCGGACTGTCTGGCAGGCTGTGCAATAATTCTTCGTTACTGTAGACAAGGCAGAGATATTTCATGGTGCTTTCCTGTCAGCTTCAGGGCTTTACATCGAATAGTGCCTGACCATTTTCTGGATTGAAAGGCGCTGAGAAATGTTCATGCACGATTTTCCAATCATTGCCAAACTGTTGCCAGCATTGTGTGGAGCGCATCCAGCTGCTTTGCATTTCACCTTTTTCATTTTCGCAGCCACTGCCTTAATCATTGCGGCTGC
>CAZXTH010000106.1:9375-9912 GCA_964643585.1 uncultured Pseudoalteromonadaceae bacterium | reverse complement strand
GATGCCAGAAGACAAAATCCGTAAAGTGCTGAAAATCGCCAAAGAACCGATTTCCATGGAAACGCCTATCGGTGACGATGAAGATTCACATCTGGGGGATTTTATCGAAGATACCACCGGCGAATCGCCGCTGGATTCTGCCACGATGGAAAGCCTGAAAGCAGCTACTAATGAAGTACTGGCCGGTCTGACTGCCCGTGAAGCTAAAGTGCTGCGGATGCGTTTCGGTATTGATATGAATACAGACCATACGCTGGAAGAAGTGGGTAAACAATTTGACGTAACCCGTGAGCGGATCCGTCAGATTGAAGCCAAAGCACTGCGTAAACTGCGCCATCCTTCACGTTCAGAAGTACTGAAAAGCTTTCTGGACGAATAACAAACCGGATAGCATATCGTTAAATAACAAAGGCGCCTACGGCGCCTTTGTTATTTCAATCAGAGCCTTACCCCTGCAAATCAAAGCGGTCTGCGTTCATCACTTTTACCCAGGCAGCAACAAAGTCTTCGACAAACTTCTGTTTGCTGTCATCCTGT
>CAZXTH010000106.1:4434-9365 GCA_964643585.1 uncultured Pseudoalteromonadaceae bacterium | reverse complement strand
AGAACCAAACACCAGATCAGCACGGGTTGCCGTCCACTTAACCGTACCGGTTTTACGTTCGATAATGTCGTACTGATTACGGCCTGTTGGTTTCCAGGTATATCGCATATCGGTCAGGGTCACAAAGAAGTCGTTCGTTAATACGCCTTCCTGAGCGGTAAAAACACCATGCTTACTACCACCATAATTGGTTCCAAGTACCCGCATACCACCAACCAGCACCGTCATTTCAGCCGCTGTCAGCCCCAGAAGCTGGGTACGATCCAGCAACAACTCCTCCGGATTAACCACATACTCTTTCTTCTGGAAATTACGGAAACCATCAGCCAACGGCTCAAGCACTGCAAACGACTCAGCATCGGTCTGCTGCTGGCTGGCATCACCACGGCCAGAAGAAAACGGCACGCTAATGCTGAAACCTGCAGCCTTAGCAGCCTGTTCAATACCTACGCCTCCGGCCAGTACAATCACATCCGCCAGACTGGCTCCAGCGGCGGCGGCAACAGGTTCCAGCACTGCCAGCACTTTTGCCAGCCTGGCAGGTTCATTGGCTTCCCAGTCTTTCTGAGGTGCAAGACGAATTCTGGCACCATTAGCACCACCACGCATATCTGAACCGCGGTAAGTTCTTGCGCTATCCCAGGCTGTCGCCACCAGTTCAGCAACAGATAAACCAGACGACACTATCCGGGCTTTAACCGCTGCCACATCCCAGTTGGTACTGCCAACCGGCACCGGGTCCTGCCACAATAAGTCTTCTTTAGGTACATCAGGTCCCCAATAGCGTGATTTCGGCCCCATATCGCGGTGGGTCAGCTTAAACCAGGCACGGGCGAATACCTCAGAGAAATATTGCTGATCATCTTTAAATTTCAGTGAAATCTCACGGTAAACCGGGTCAACCCGCAGCGCCATATCCGCATCTGTCATCATTGGGCTATGGCGGATAGACGGATCTTCTACATCAACCGGTTTATCCTGTTCTGCAATCGACAACGGCTGCCACTGCGTTGCCCCGGCAGGACTTTTTACCAGTTGCCATTCATGCCCGAATAACATTTTAAAGAAGCCGTTATCCCATTTGGTTGGCTCAGTAGTCCAGGCACCTTCCAGGCCACTGACCATCGTATCCCGCCCTATACCGCGACCTTTAGTATTAAACCAGCCAAGCCCCTGATACTCCGGCCCGGCAGTTTCCGGATCCGGGCTTAAATTGTCTGCACTGCCATTACCATGGCATTTACCCACAGTATGGCCTCCGGCGGTCAGTGCTACTGTTTCTTCATCGTCCATTCCCATCCGGGCAAAAGTTTCGCGCATCTGGGCAGCGGTAGCCTGTGGATCAGACTTGCCGTTTACTCCTTCCGGGTTCACATAAATCAGGCCCATTTGTACTGCTGCCAGTGGGTTTTCAAGCGTAGAAGGCTTGCTGACATCACCATAGCGGTTGTCACTTGGCGCCAGCCATTCTTTTTCATCTCCCCAGTAAGTGTCTTTCTCCGGATGCCAGATATCTTCACGGCCAAAGGCAAAACCGTATGTTTTCAGCCCGGCAACTTCATAAGCAATATTACCTGCCAGCATGATCAAATCAGCCCAGCTGATTTTATTACCGTATTTTTTCTTAATCGGCCATAACAACCGTCTGCCTTTATCAGTGTTAACGTTATCCGGCCATGAGTTCAAAGGAGCAAAGCGCTGATTACCGGTACCAGCACCACCACGACCATCAGTATTCCGGTACGAACCTGCTGCATGCCAGGCAGTGCGTACAAACATACCAACATAACTGCCCCAGTCTGCCGGCCACCAATCCTGACTGTCAGTTACCAGTGCCCGGACATCCGCTTTTAATGCTGCCACATCCAGCTTTTTCAGCTGCTCGCGATAATTAAAGTTCTGCCCTAATGGATTAGTCTTGGTGTCATGCTGATGCAGAATGTCCAGATTAAGCGCATTTGGCCACCAACGGGTAACAGAACTGCCAGCCGCAGTATTACCACCATGCATGATCGGGCACTTACCAGTCGTTTCAGTCTTGCTCATTATAATTTTCCTTTAGTTATGTGTATTTATGCACAGCAACCAGACAGCATTAACAGGTGCCGGCCTTGTCCTGCCGGTAGGCTTTGCTGTGTTTAACTATAGGACGTGACCAAAACTTTGAGAAACGAATAAAATAAATTGTCCTTATCAAAAATATGGATTAGCCAGGAAAATCCCTGCCGAAAAGGTTCCGCAGCTTAAATTACATATTCGGACCAATAACAGCCTAAAAAACCAGCAGTTAATAATAGAAGGCTTCATAACAGAGATGACAAAGCATCGAAAAGTTTTTATACTGCCACCGCTTCGCACTCTGATGGCCCTATAGCTCAGTTGGTTAGAGCATCCGACTCATAATCGGCAGGTCCCTGGTTCAAGTCCAGGTGGGGCCACCATTTTACTTACCGCTTTTCAGTTATATTACTCTGTCTGCTTTTACCTCCATGCCAAGCTTCTGGCATCTACGCTTTTAATCATGCTATAAACTGATTCAGTAAATAGGTTTCAGGAAACGTCTTCATGACAAAAAAGCTGCTGCTATGCCTGTTGGGGATGACTATGTCGTTATCTGCAAATGAAAAAACGGCTGATTTTACCATTATTCAAAAACCGATTATTTTTGATCAGCAACGTAAAGCACTCACTCTGGAGTACCTGAAAAACCGGCATGGCCTGGTACAGACAGAACCCACAATAGAGCCCAGAATGGTTGTTGTGCACTGGACCGTTATACCCACCTTTGAGAAAACCTTTGAAGCCTTCAACCCGCCAGAACTTACGGCAGCGAGAGACGGCATCCGCAGCGGTGGCAATCTGAATGTTTCCAGCCAGTTCGTGATAGACCGCGACGGCACCATTTATCAGCTTATGCCTGAAACGACGATGGCCCGCCATACTATCGGCCTGAATTACACCGCTATCGGTATTGAAAATATTGCTGACGGCGAAAGCCTGCCAATGACTGAAGAACAACTGGAAGCCAATACCCGCTTAATTACCTATTTAGGCCAGAAGTACCCGATTGAATATGTTATCGGCCATGCAGAATACGGGCGCTTCAAAAATACCGACTGGTGGAAAGAAACCGATGATAATTACTTTACGCAGAAAAATGATCCTGACCAGCGGTTTATGGAGCGTCTGCGAGCCAGATTAACTGAACTGAAACTACGCCCATTACCTGAGTAAATCAGGCAACACAAAAGCTGTCATGCATCTGATATGTTTTCACTTTTCACAGATAACGATGACAGCCCGCCGCGCCTCTGATTACAAGCTAAGTTCCCGGCGGCTCGCCGACTGCTGCAACTTGAGTTGCAGTGTATGTGCCAGCCAGGCAGCAATAGCACCAAGTGTTGTTGCTACTGCCAGTTCTGTAAACGCCGCCAGCGACGGAGCCAGATGTGAGGCAAAATAGGTTACCAGCCCCAGAAAGAACCCCAGCAAATTATTAATCAACGGCATTTTTGCCAGAGACAACGCAATCATCGCCACCAGCATAACCACGACACTAATGGTATAACTCCCGAAAAACGGATTGAGCCCCGCCATCAGCAATGCTGCGCCAATTCCCAGCAATAAGCCAACCCATACCGATGCCAGATTCAAAACGCCCTGACGCAGAGTGAACCCTCTGGTGAAATAGGAAATCCAGCCAACAAACATTGCCCACACCGGCACGCCCAGTACCAGTACGCAAAGCGTTGCAGCCACAGAAGCCACAGCAGACTCACCCGCAATAATCTTAAATTGGGTTCGGGTATTTGCAGATAACATTACTCGCACCTCCCCTACACCATACCGCCATTAACCCGCACCACCTGCGAGTTAATCCAGCCACCTTCTGCACCAGCCAGAAAGGCTGTTACAGCAGCAATATCTTCCGGTGTTCCCAGCCGCTCCAGAGGAGCCAGTTTTGCCAGCTGCTGAATAAGTTCTTCCGATTTGCCATTCAAAAACAGCTCGGTGGCTACTGGCCCCGGAGCCACCGCATTTACGGTAATATTGCGGCCTCGCAATTCATTTGCCAGCACGTGCACCAACCCTTCCACTGCCGCTTTACTGGCAATATAAGGGCCGTAGCTTGGTAAGGCCTTACCGATAACACTGGTCGATAGCGCAATAATACGCCCACCATTTTCAATATGACGAGCGGCAGCACGCAGCACACAGAATGCCCCGGTCAGGTTAGTACGGATAATCTGTTCAAACTGTGACAAATCGAAGCTGGCAATGGGTGCATTGCTCATAATACCGGCACTGTTCACCACCACATTAATCTGGCCAAAATGCTGTTTTGCGATAACAAACATCTGCTCTACGGCATTGGCATCTGCCACATCTGCCTGAACCGCAATAGCCTGCCCGCCTAGTTGCTGTATAGCAGCGACCACTTGCTCTGCTTTATCTTTGCCATTGGCATAATTGACAATAACCGCAAAGCCATCCTGTGCTAGTTTAAGGGAAATAGCCTGACCTATCCCTCTTGAAGCGCCTGTTACCACTGCTGTTTTTATTACTGCCTTCATAACTCTGTCTCCTGGTTATATCCGTTCTGGTTACTCAGCAGACACTTTAGTTTTCCATTTTTAATTGATAAATAGCGTAAAATTGGCAATATAATTCAATACAGCACAACAATGGTGTATTCATGGATAAATTCGACAGCTTACGGTTGTACTGCAAAATAGTTGAGTTGCGCAGTTTTACACAGGCCGCCGGCGTGCTGCAGATCCCGCGGGCAACCGCTACCTACGCCATGCAACAACTGGAGCAACGGCTGAACAGCCGCTTGCTGGAGCGTACCACCCGCCAGGTAAAGCCCACTCAAGACGGTCAGGCATTTTATCAGCGTTGTATCAGGATACTGGCAGAGCTGGAAGAAG
>CAZXTH010000106.1:1465-4424 GCA_964643585.1 uncultured Pseudoalteromonadaceae bacterium | reverse complement strand
GCAGAGTCCAGCCTCAGTACGGTAGCCGCTAACCCAAGCGGGCAGTTACGTCTAGGGCTGCATGGCGTGCATGCTTCACAGATTATTATTCCGGCACTGCCTCAGTTCAGAAAACGCTATCCGAAGCTGGACATTATGATCAGCAGCAGCGATCGGCTGGTAGATATGGTAAAGGAAAGTATCGATGCAGTAGTCAGAATAGGCATCCCTAAAGACTCTACCCTGACAGGCCGCAAGCTGGCCGAGTTAAAACAAGTCGTCTGTGCCAGCCCGGCATATCTGGAACAATACGGCATACCGCAACAGGCCGAACATCTGGCATTGCATCAGGCCGTTAGTTTTTTCTCCAGCGATCACAATATCAGCTACCCGTTCAGTTTTGTCATCAACGGTAAAACTGAAGATTTCCCGGCTAAAGGCTGGCTGGCAGTGAATGATGCAGAAGCCTATACCGCAGCAGCACTGGCAGGATGTGGTTTAATACAGGTGCCGGAATTCAGAATCCGCCCGTTGCTGCAAAGCGGCACGCTGACAGAAGTACTATCACACCTGCAAAGCCCGTCATTACCGGTGCATGTCTTGTATCCACAGCACCACCAGCTATCCCCCAGAGTCCGGGTATTTATTGATTGGGTCAGCCAGCTTTATCAGCAAAAGTTTGCACCATAACTCTGAAATCACTAGTAAATGATAAAGGGAGCTTATGCTCCCTTTCATTATTCACTTTCGCTACCACCGTAAAAAGTACCGCTGCAGCCAACTCAATTCAGGTATTAACCGGCAGTGGTGCCTGTTCTGAAATCAGTTGTTCCTGCTTCAGTTCTGCCCAGAAATCTGCTGGTATTTTTACCCGCATGGACGCAACATTTTCAGCAGGCTGGTGTGCCCGCCGGGCGCCTGGAATAACACTGGATACCGTCGCTGGCGCAGCACAAAATTGCAGTGCGGCAGTGCGTAAATCGATACCATGCGCAGTGGCAATGCGTTCCATCTGAGTCCGTTTATCTTTAAACCCAACCGGAATAGTGCCGGAATAATTAAAGCGGTCCCGCCCAACCAGGAAGCCATTGTTCAACGGCGAACCAACAATTATCGATATGCCTCTGCTGTCACACGCCGGAAACAGCTTATCCAGCGACTCCTGATGCTCTATCAGTGAATACTGACAAGCCGCCAGAAAAATATCCGGATCGGCCTGTTCAATGGTTTGCAAGATAGGCGGTAAAGTATTAACCCCCATTCCCCAGGCTTTAATAATGCCTTCCTCACGCATGCGGGTCAGCTCAGGCATTGCTCCCTTTACCGCCTGATTAAAATACTCCTGCCAGTTATCTTTCATGTCACCATTATCCGGTGATAAATCATGAATCAGCACAATGTCCAGTGACTCAATACCAAGCCGCTGCAGGCTGTCTTCTATCGACCGCCGGGTAGCCGCTGCAGAATAATCGTAGCGATAATCAAAAGGTGACGGGTTAGCCCAGCCGGTTTTTTTCGGATTGGCAGAAGCAGTCAATATACGGCCTACTTTGGTAGATAAAACATAATCCTGCCGTGGCTTCTGGTGCAGTAACTGCCCGAACCGCCTTTCACCCAGTCCCAACCCGTACCAGGGTGAAGTATCGTAAAAGCGCATTCCGCTGTTCCAGGCATTTTCCATTACGGCTCTGGCTTCATCATCACTAATCGCAATTCCTGCTGAATGCGCCACCGGCCCGCCTCCCTGACCCAGCCGATAAGGCGGACGGTAACGCCCGGTTGCTGTTTCAGCTTTTTGAGTTAACGCCGGTACGGCTGCTGTTGCAGAAGTATCAGCCCTCAGTAAAGGTGCCGCTGCCATGCCTGCCACACCAACGGCTACAGTTGAAAGAAAGTCACGTCTGCTGACCATACTGATTGCTCCTTTGTCACCGGTTCGGATTAAAAAATGTTTCAGTTATCAGGGTAAATAAAACCCATCCAGGGTAAAAATAACCATACAATCTCAGGTAAAAATAACCACAGCTCAATAAACTTAGCATAATAATCATATATATCAATAAATTGGGTTATGGCCTGTAAGTTGCTATCAGTGAATAGCCCATTTCCAGGGGCTGTTGATCTTTTGTGATGTAATTTTTGTGGAACCACGGAAAAACCTATGCAAATTACCGATCTGGCAACAGAACAAAAACTTCCTCCTTTGTTACGACAGGCATTCAGGCCGATGTTTTTATTTGGCGGCTCTTTTGCTGCGATTGCTATCTTATTATGGGGCTTGGCTTTAGGCGGAATACTCAGGTTACCGGTTTTTGCCAATATACTGTTCTGGCACAGCCACGAAATGTTATTCGGCTTTACTGCCGCGGTTGTTATTGGTTTTCTGCTGACAGCAGTTCAGAACTGGACCGGTATCCGGGCTCCACATGGCAAAAGTTTGCTGGTTATTGTCGTATTGTGGCTGGCTGCGCGCCTGTTATTGCTATTCGGCCAACACCTGCCTTTGTGGCTTATCGCGGTGGTTGATCTGAGTTTCCTGCCGGTATCGGCCTGGCTACTGGCTCTGCCGTTGCTGCGGTTAAACCAGTACCGTAACCTGTTCTTTGTACCAGTCTTGCTATTACTGACCAGCTGCAATGCCATGATGTACCTCGGTTATGCCCTTAACCGCTACGATATACAACAAATGGGCAGTCAGAATGCGATCTGGCTGGTGGTATTACTGATGTCAGTTGTTGGCGGCAGAGTATTACCAATGTTTACGGCTAACGGTACCAAAACACCTAAAACAGAACCGATACTGTGGCTGGACAGATTAGCACTTGGCAGCCTGTGGCTGATTTTCGTGGTGCACTTTTTTTCGCTGGTCAAATTTATTCCCTCCCAGCTGATCAGCCTGTTATTCGCTATGTCAGCTTTATTGCTGGGGATACGCTGTCTGCGCTGGAAAATCTGGCTCACCCTTAAAGTGCCGCTGCTG
>CAZXTH010000106.1:0-1455 GCA_964643585.1 uncultured Pseudoalteromonadaceae bacterium | reverse complement strand
CTGCTGTGGTCATTACATATTGCTTACTGGTTTATTCCGCTGGGTCTGGCGTTATATGCCGCACGGTATGCAGGGCTGAATATCAGCAACAGCATTGCACTGCATGCACTGACAGCCGGTGCAATGGGGTCGATGATTCTGAGCATGATGGCAAGGGTTTCCCTCGGCCACAGTGGCAGGCCGCTACAACCCAAAGCGGTGATGTCACTGGCATTTCTGCTGGTTATCTTTGCCGCAGTCAGCCGCACATTCTTTATCTGGTGGTGGCCGCAATATACCCAATACTGGCTCTATGCAGGGATCAGCTGCTGGGTTATCGCTTATGCAGTTTATGTTGTTATATATTTCCCTGTTCTGACCACACCAAGAGCAGATGGCCGCCCAGGCTGATACAGGTTTATCAGCCGGAGCTATCAACAGGCACATACCGGGCAGGCCGGATCTTTGGGTAAAGCGAAACTGCGCCACTGGCCGGTAGAGGCATTAAACAACTGCAACCGGCCAAACAGCGGCGCGCCAACGCCAGACAAAATCTTTACCGCTTCCAGTGCCTGCATAGTGCCAATCACACCAACCAGTGGCGATAAAACACCAGCTTCCATACAACTCAAGGGCTGTTCAGTCAGGTGCTGACTCAGGCAATGATAACAGGCATGCTCTCCGTTCATACTGAAGCTGGCAATTTGTCCTTCCAGCCGGATAGCAGCGCCAGATACCAGAGGTATTCTGGCCTGTACGCAAGCATGATTAATTGCCTGACGGGTCGGTAGATTGTCAGTGCAATCCAGTACCAGATCATATTGTGCTATCTGCTGTTGTAACTGCACGGCATCGAGTCGCTGAACCAGCGCCGACAGCTGAACCTCACTGTTCAGCAATTGCAAGCGCTGTACTGCCTGTTGTGCCTTAGCTAACCCGATATCCGCTTCGGTAAACAGAATCTGCCGC
Organism: uncultured Pseudoalteromonadaceae bacterium; assembly: GCA_964643585.1. Lineage (GTDB taxonomy): Bacteria > Pseudomonadota > Gammaproteobacteria > Enterobacterales > Alteromonadaceae > Alishewanella. The sequence continues at coordinate 507 of CAZXTH010000106.1, read as the reverse complement.
TGTAAATTGGTTTTATCAATAATATCATCATCAGCCACTGTCAGATGACCAACGCCGCTGGCGACAAGATAGGGCGTTACTGCACAACCTAAACCGCCCATCCCTATCACCAGTACTCTGGCGGCCAGTAGTGCTTCCTGCCCCCTGAAATCCATTTCCGGCAACATCAGATGGCGGCTGTAACGCATGGCCTGAGCCGCAGTGATTTCATTCATTGGTATCAGCACCTTGTGGTTTTTGCTCAGGCCGCAGCCATAGCCAGCCTGCCACACCGGCCAAAAATACCGGCAGCAGAATTTTCAGCAATAAAGGAGCTCCGGAAAACTGCAGCAACACCATGCTCCCCAGCATCATAATACTCGATAGCCACTTGGCCTTGCGTGACACAATGCCATATTGCCGCCAGCTCAGAATTGCCGGGCCATACTTAGGATGAGCCAGCAGTTTTTGTTCCAGTGCCGGCCAGCCTTTACCCGCAGCCCAGGCAGCCAGCAACATAAAAGGCAC
>CAZXTH010000105.1:6830-9929 GCA_964643585.1 uncultured Pseudoalteromonadaceae bacterium | reverse complement strand
GTGGCTATTTCTGTGCGGATAAATAAATGGCCGGTTGTCAGGTTATAAAAACCGCTATCCATAGAGTTACTGCTCATAAGTGATCTCATTATCTGGTGTCTGGTTCGAGCCACATTTCTTTTTATCCGGCGCGCGCACAAAGCTGAAGCCGGTAAAGCGCTTAACCAGATTGCGTAATCGGTATAAAAACATCAGCAATTGCCCTGATAATGAATGACGGTTAATAATTTCAGCACCCATGACAGGTGTTCTGGTATCCATCCATAGAGCTTTAAACTCATCATCACCCAGCAGAAAATCAACGTGCTCTATGTCATCCTCTTCGTGCAGCGTCCGGAACATAAATTCAGTCAGAATGGTACCGGGAGAGAAGTGATCAAAGGCTTTATCTTGCGCCAGTTTGTAAATATAAGCAGTTTGCCGCTCCAGCAGCCACAGCTGGCAGGCTACAGGGTGTCCGTTAAGGCTTAAGAAACCCAGTCTTAATCGTTGTTGTTTTGCGGCCCACTGCATCAGCCAGTCGATGAACTGGTGTGATGGTTCGGGGGTTTTCCAGCTGCGTTCATATATTTGCCAGTAATGTTGTAGCAACTCTGGTGTCAGTTCTTTATAAATACTCAGTTCCGGCGCCTGGTTCTGTATCGCTTTACTGCGTCTTTTTAAGGTGTTACGCAGCTTTCCTGAACGCCTAGTCCAGTAATCTGAAAACTGACAGAAACGGGTCTGAAAATTTACAGAGTAATGGTATGGAAAAATACTGACAGACTGATGCAGCGGTAATGATTGCAGCTGCTGTAATTGCCTGGGGTAGAGCGGGCTGATGTCTAAGCTGCGCCATTTTTTGTCGGCAACAGATAACTGATTTAATAGTAATTGCCAGGCCTGCGGGGAGCTAAGCCTTTGCCGGTCGTAAAACAGTTCGATTTCCGGGGTGTAAAAATTGGTAATTAACCGGAACTTATGCCCTTGCTGCTCCAGTGGAACGGCAACCAGTAATGTCTCTTTTTCCTGAATAAACAGCCAGTAGTAATGGTTGCGTTGTTCCGGTTCGTGTAATTGTTTAAAACAGCTTAAGGCTGAAAACCATTCATAGGTGTTAAAAACCGTATGAGGCTGGTTTTGGGCCAGCCACTGCTGGTACGCTGCTGGTAGCGTCTGTTCAGTATCAAAAGTGATTAAACGGTAATTCTGCTCCGTCATGATCTGAAGAGCACTCTTTTGATCAGCACGGCGCAGGCACTGAAAAATGGCCGTATATCTTTCAGGGAAAAGTAAGTAAAGGCTGGCTTTTTACCATAAGGATGAAAGCTTTTTTCAGACCAACTGGATTTTAGGTAATTAAGTGGAGCCCGTTCAGTGTCAAACCACACGGTTGGCGTAATATTGTGATAGGCAGGGGCCGGTTGCCCTAAAGCGATCAGATATTCCTGATAAGGCTGGTTATAACCTGCAGCAATAATCAGTTCAACCAGAAACTCTGTGCGCCCTACGGTGGGTTCTATTACCCAGAAACTACCATCCGGCGCTTTTTTCAGTTCCAGAGCAACAGGTCCTGATAATTGATAGGGCGCAACAAATTGCTCTGCGAGCCTTGCAACTTCAGGGTTTGGTGTAATTTCAGCAATAGTCGCCTGTCCTCTGGCTGGGGGGTGGGATGCCAGTTTACGACCAGTCACGTTTTGTATCACTTTGCCTTTATCTAATAGCATCTCAGCAAAGAACAGCGTTTTATCGTCGCCGTCGATATATTCCTGAGCGACTATCGGTAAATCATGCCGGTACTGCTGCAAAAATGCTGATAGCTGTTCGCTGTCTCTGGCAATCAGCGTTTTAAAAGAAGACATTGGTTTTACTGGTTTCAAAATTAACGGGAAAAGCATGTTACCAATGCTGTCTGCAATATGGTCTGTTGTATTAAATACCACGGAGCGTGGGTAATTAAGTTGTTGCCGGTGTGATGCTGCTTCCAGGTAGTCTTTTTGCTGCAATAACAGAATGTGCTCGGCACAATCTACCCAGCTAAGTAAAAAAGGAGGCACAAGTTGTTGCAGCGCCTGTCCGACAATCCGGACATGGTTATCATTCGTTGGCATCAGCACCAGTTGTTGCCAGTGTTGCAACTTTTGCCTGATGTCCAGTAAGGCTGGTACTAAATCTTCAGCTGAAAAGCTGGCGACCGGAAATATTTCCTGCACCGCATTGGTTTTAGTGCCTGGCAAATTCAGATTCTGTTCAACAGCAAAAACCGTGACGCCCTCACGGGACAGGGCTCTGGCAACAGCTAAACCGTGGCTGCATAAACCAATAACAAGTGCTGCATGTGTTGTTGACATAATCAGTCATTTCCTTTTGACAAAAATTGCCTTACCAGACGCAGATGAAATCTTAACGGGGTTTTATCCCAAGGGGTAAAACGCCGTAGTTTAAATGCTGAGGTTGTGGTGCCTGAAGTGCCCCAGTTAGTGACTACGGCACTGTTAAAGCCACAGTCCTGTACCAGTTGTACGGCTGTGGCATCAAAATCTACACCTTCAGCCCCATTTGGGTATGCAAAATGGTTGACTGGTTGTTGCAGCCAGTCTTCCAGTTGCAGTTTTGAGCTGACAATTTGTTGCTGTTGCTCTGTTGCTGGCAATACTTTCAGAATCGGGTGATCGACAGTGTGGGCTCCGATAGTGATACCTCTGGCTGCCAGCTGCCGGATTTGTGCCGGTGTCATCATCAGTGCGGGTTGTTCGGTTGCCTGATTCTGGTGGTAAAAGCGATCAATGGTGGCACTGCGCTCTGACGGCGGCAGATATTTCAGTTTTTTCAGCCACTGATAAGCCTGCTCACGCCGGGAGGCCCAGTCTTTAAGTTCTACCCGGAGGTCATCCAGTAATAAATGGTCTTTCTGCTGCTGACCAAACAGGTAAATCAGCCGGTCATTCCACATGTTTGTACCGTTACTAAATGCGGTAGCGACATAAACGGTGGCGGGGATCTGGTACTTTTGCAACACCGGCTGGGCCACGGTCAGGTTATTCAGGTAGCCATCATCAAAGGTGACACATACCGCGTTGTCTGGCAGCGTACCTTGTTGTAAATGTTTCAAGGCAT
>CAZXTH010000105.1:256-6820 GCA_964643585.1 uncultured Pseudoalteromonadaceae bacterium | reverse complement strand
CATCGGCCAGCGACAGCGGGGTAAAATAATCCCTCAGCAGTTTCATCTGCCAGTCGAATATGGCTGTGGTTGGCTCACTGGGGCGCATCGGGTCAGGTTTTGCCAGCACCTGATGGTAAATCAGGATACTGAGCTTACCCCGGCCACTTGCTTTGCCTGCCAGCTGTAAAAGTTTATGCAGCATAACCAGCCTCGTGCTGTTCCAGCCATAATTCCAGTACCACAATAATCCATACCAGTTCGCCATAATAACCGGCATGTCCTTGCTGGTAAGTACGAATAGCATGATCAATAAAAGCTGGCTGCAGAATATTACGTGCTTTAAAGCGTTGCATGGCAGACATGGCCAATTGCTGTAGCTCTGGTTGTTGTTTCATCCAGACACCAAACGGCAGGCCAAAGCCATGCTTGCTTTTATTGATGGTGCCATCGGCCAGAAAACCGCGAAACGCATTTTTGTAAAAATGCCGCAACTGGCCGTTGGGAGCTTTCAGCTCTGAAGGAATGGTACAACTGAAATCGACCAGTTCTTTTTCAAATAGCGGGTAACGAACTTCTACATCCGCCAGTTGGCACATCTGGCTGACTTTAACCAAATCGTTATCGGCCAGTGTGAACTTCCAGTCCAGATACATCATCCGGTCAACCACATCTGCTGATTTACATTCCTGATACCGCTGCTGTTTCTGGTGCAATGGCAGCTGCGTATCTACCTGTTGCAGAAAACTCCCGGTAAACATATCGTGTAAATCAAAGCGGTTCAGAAAGTTATATGTGTCGAGCCTGCCGGGTAATGGAATATCTGCCTGGCGGATATAACTGCTGCCTTTTTTCAGTAATGGCAGTTTATCGGCAAGGCTGTTATCAAGAGCAAGCCTTAACAGGCTTTGTAAGGCAGATGGCAATGCTGCAAAGCGTTCAAACACTTGCTGCTTTATATATCGTTCGTTACCGGCAAAAATTTCATCACCACCATCACCGGCCAGCATGACGCGGATACCATCTTGTTTCGCCACTTTGGCACAAACATAAGCGGCCATGGCTGAGGAGTTACCGAACGGTTCGTTAAAATAACCGGCAACGGTGCTGAAATGCCGGGTGATTTCTTCTGGTTGCAGATAATGCACTTTATGTTCAGTGCAAAAATGGCGTGCGGTCAGTTCGGCATATTCCGTTTCGTCGTAGCCTTTGGCATCAAAACCTATTGAATAGGTTTTTGCGGTTGTGCTGTGTCTGGCTAGCATACCTGCCACAGTAGAGCTATCCAGGCCTCCACTGAGAAATGCCGCGCAGTTATCACTGATATTGCGTCTGACGGCTTCTGAAATCAGCTCATGGCATTGTTTTAATAATTGCTGTTCTGACGCTTTGGACGGCGTGAAATCCGGCCGGTAATAAGGCTGGATAGTTAAGCTTGCCTGATGGTTGGCAAACAGACTGACTCCGGGGGCTAATTTTGTGATGTGCTGATAAATACTTTCGGGTGATGGAATGCAGTGAAAGTACATATAGTTAAACAATGCCTGAGCAGAGCAATGTGCTGGCTCTGCGGTATTCTGTAGTGCAGGCATGTTGTCGCTGATCCGCAGTTGTCCGGAAATACGCTGGTCGATATAGCAGGGAATGCTGCCCACATGATCGTTAATAATATGCAGGCTACCGTCTTTTTTATTGGCAACTAATACAATAAAAAAACCGGCAATCAGCGGGTAAATGGCCTCGTGATGTTGCTGGTATAGCGCCAGTAACCATTCTGCACTGTCAGTTTGCGGGTAATCCTGATTATAAGGGCGTACCCGGCCCAGTATTGCCAGCAGGTAGTGGTCGTTTTCTGCCAGTGCCAGCGGTTGCTGGCTGTCAAGTTGTACTGACTGCAGAGTAGCATCCTGCTCCAGCCGCAGGCGGTGGTTGGCTGTATGTGAAATATGTTCTGTAATGCGCCATGCCATTGTGTTTCTTCCCTGATGTTGTATCACTTAACCGGTGCGTTGTTTCAGTTGTAAAAATAACCTGAGCCCTGGTGCAGTACTGCAAGCTAATAGTAACCAGAGTGATTTCAGTGTCTTATAGCGATATTTAATACAATGCCTGAATGCGAAGCGCGCTTTAGTGCGATCGCCCTGCAACATTGCGCTGTAGCCATAGGTAAAATGCCGTTCTCCCAGATACTGGTTTGCCTGCCATTGGCTAAGGCTGTTGCCGGATGGGCAGTTCAGGCCGTACTGTGCCAGTGCAGATTCCAGCACCAGCAAACTATAGTTTTTCGGGTGAATACGTTTGGTTGTGCCATTGGGGTTATCGCGGTAAACCGAGAAGACTCTTGCCAGTTTTGCCATCTGACAATATTGCGAAATGCGCAGCCAGTAATCATGGTCTTCGCCCAGACGGTAGCCGGTATTAAATAACCCGACGTTTTGTATCAGGTTGTGCCTTAGCATCGCAGATGTGGTATGTACCACAGATGACTCCAGCAATGGCAGATAGAGCCAGCCGGTTCTATCGGCCACAACCGTGTCGTCAGTTATATCTGCTTGTTGTAATCGTAGCTTTTGCAATAATTGTGGCAGAGGCTGTTGCTGGTCCCATACTGCCCAGCTACTAAAACACAAACCGGTTTCCGGGTGGTTTTCCAGGTAATTAACCTGAGCTCTGACTTTACCCGGCAGCCACAAGTCGTCGCTGTCGTTAAACGCAATATACTTACCGGTAGCGGCTTGCATGCCGGTATTACGCGCCGCAGCAGGGCCCTGATTAGCCTGACGGATAATGGTTATCCGGTCACTATTCTGGTCAGCATATTGTTGCAGTATCTGCAGGCTGTTATCGGTTGAACCATCATCAACCACAATCACTTCCAGGTTGGGGTAATCCTGTTGCAGTACGCTGTCCAGCGCTTCAGCCACATACTGCTGGCTGTTATAGCAGGGCATAATGACACTGACTAACGGCATCGTCATATTCAGCACCCGAAGTCCTGTTTCAACTGACTGGCTTTTTCCAGTAATCTGGCGGTGTTTTGCTGTTGTACGTTATCAGTGCTGAGCCAGCTTCTGGCATTGGTTGCCAGCTGTGCCAGGCTGCCTGCACATTTACTGAGCAGTTTTTCATCTGAGCGGCGTGGTGGCGGTGACTGCCAGTGTGGCCGCCATAAGGCGGTATTCTGCAACCGGTATTTCAGGCGGTTCTTGGCTCGTTGTATGACTGTGGCATCAATATCCCCGCGCCATATTTCCGGTAAACTACTGAAACTGGCGTCTGTTATGCCAACAGACAGCAGCCAGTCCTGCCATTTATACTCTGAAATATGGCTGTATGCTTTAACCGGTGTCCAGGGTACTCTGAATGCATCAGCCAGAATGGCACCATGCATGGCTTCTGTCAGCAAATGTTCCGAGCGGCAAATTTCTGCAAAGACATGCATATAGGGCAGGCGGGGATCAATATAATGTACCCCGGCCCGTTTACAGATATCTTGCCAGTCGCCATAGCGGGCACTGTCACAATGCGGCATAAAGCTGACCGGGTAATGTTTCTGGTGTTGTTTGGTGTAAAACAAGGGAGCAAGGGCTGCCGGATCGGTAATAGCCAGCTCTGGTGATAGTTCCAATGCTTTAGCTGTCATTGGGCCCCGAACACAATAAAACTGCCACTGAGGGGTAATAGCTGGCAGGCTGCCATAGCCATGACCAGAGCCAAAAACGGTAACTTTGTCAGCCTGAGGAATACGGTGGTTAAGCAGCGTGCCAACACCGATAAACAAATGGCTGTTGTCATCATCGAACAACCCGGGAAACAGCGATTGCCATAACCAGGGGTTCAGATCATCACCAAAATTGCCTTCTTTGTCCTTAAAGTAGTAAAGCTTCACTGTATATCCTTGTATTACAGCCTGAATTTCAGCGCTTCGGTAAAGCGCTGCGGGAATAAGACTTTTAAACCAATAACATAAACCAGTGCACCACAAACGATGGTCAGCAACAGTGCTGCAATTACCGGCAGCTCTTCTGGCAGTGCCAGTTTAAACCAGTGCAGCACGGCAAGCATGACAGATGACAGCAACAGTGGCGGGGCTACGGCACTGAAAATGCTGCGGTTGCTGATGCCTGAGCGGGAAGTGCATAAATACACCGCAAATAAAAAAAACAGTGGTGTACCCGCAAGCCAGGACGCAGCCAGCGCATTGATGCCATGTTGCGCAGTAAGCAGCACCAGTATTACGGTTAAACCAAGAGAAAAACTGACATGAATCAGCCCGGTAGAAGGATACCCAAGCGCTTTCATCAGTGGGGTAAACAGGTTGGTGACAATACGGAAAGGTATTGTTAGCAGAACCAACTGCAAAGGTATGATCGCTGCTTGCCAGCGTTCGCCCAGAATCAGCGGCACCAGTTGATCTGCCGTAGCGGCAAAACCATAAAATAATGGAAAAGAGAACAAGGTAATAATCCGCAGGATATAGCAGAACATCCGGTCATACTCGGCTTTATTCTGCTTGATTGCGGCATACATCGGGTAAGCCACTTCGTTAACAAGCGGCATCGCTTTTACCATTGGTAACAGTGCCAGGTGAATTGCTACAGCATAAAAGCCCAGTTCGGCGCTATCAATAAAACGGGCAGCTATCATAATGTCAGCTTTCATAAACAGCGTAAACAGCACGCCGGTTGCCATCAGGGTTGTACCAAATTTCAGAGCGTCAGCAGTGCCGGATAATTGCAGTATTGGCAGATAAAAGCGTTTCAGACAGAGGGTGTAGCCTATAGCCCGTAAAAAAATCACCGCCAGATTCGATAACACCAGCGACCAGAAACCAAAACCGGTTATTGCCAGTACTAATGCCAGCACGCTGCCGGCCAGGGTGGCGGCAAAATCAATTTTTGAACGGCTTTTAAAATTCATTTCCCGCGCCAGCAGGTTAGAAGAAATAACAATCCACGGCGTTAGCAGAAAAGCCAGACTGGTGGCGTACAATACCCATTCAACCTGCGGCATACTGTAGAAATCTGCAATGGTACGGGCAAGGCTCAGTTGTAATATGGCGAGGCCGGCGTTAAGCACAATTAACCAGGTCAGAATTTTTCGGATAAAGGTGTCATTCAGCTTTTCCTGCCGGATCAGTGCATCACCCAACCCGGCAGTTGCCAGTTGTAATGCCAGCATCAGTACCATTTCTGCAATAGCGACAATGCCGTAATCGGCAGGCGTGAGTAAACGGATTACCAGCAGGGATGATAACCAGGTAAAAAGCTGAGACAGCAGGCGCAGGCTTAAGGTCCATCTGAACGCCATGCGGGCACGACTGGATATGCTATCCATGCAATCCTCAATAACCGCGACGATAAATTAAAAAACTTTCCTATTCTAAAGCCTGTTAGCTTAAAATCAAAGCTGTTATAAAGGATTCCGCTGGTTGATTAAGGTTTTGAGCCGGTATCACCTTACTCAGAATTCTGCATCGGGATTGCAGGATGGTTAACAAGGATAGTGACGAAGATGAAACGGATTATCGGTATTGCAGCTATAGCGCTGCTGTCATTTAAAGCCCAGAGCTTTACGTTTACATTGTCTGAAAGAGAATTTCAGATGTGGGATGAACGCTGCAGGCTAGCCTATGCAGCCAGCGGTTCAGGCCGTAGCTCTGGATTTTACCGTAATATGACCCCGCAAGATAACGAGCGTGCCCGCGAGTTCGGTGAAAAAGCAGGGGGCGCCTGGCATTATTGTGCCGGGCTGATTTTATTACAGCGTGCGGCAGTATCAACAGGCAACGAACGTGAAGGCAATTTGAAGCGAGCCGTCAGTGAAATTGGTTTCACGGCCCGTAAAATTAATTCCGAACATGCCTGGTATACCGAAATTCAGGTCGATATGGCCAAAGCTTTTTACCTTAACGGTGAAAAGAACGAAGCGTATCGTCACCTTCGCAGTCTTATCCAGTCTCACCCGTCCAACTCACTGCCTTACACTGCACTGGCTTATTACCTGAAGCAGGATGATAAATTGCAGGAAGCCATAGACGTTTTACGTGGCGCTCCGGAATTATTACAGCAACAGTCAGCTGAGCTGAATTACTTTCTGGGCTGGTATCTGGCCGATGCCGGTAAACTGGACGACGCCGTCACTTACGCCCGCCGGGCTTACCAGCTGAACTACCCGGTTCCCGCATTACGGCAAAAACTGCAACGGTTGGGCCGGACAATATAATCCTGTCAACCAGCATATTACCTCATAACAGAGTTTTACTTTAAAAACTCTGTTCATCTAAATTCATATATTATTTCAAATAATTAATACTGTTATTTTGTTTTTGGTGTTATTTTCACATCTTGTGTTTTTTTACTGTGATTATTTAAGGTTTAAAATCAGGCTTAATAGCATGGCGTAGTTTTAAGGTCGTAAATTGTTATGGAGTAGTACCTGTGAAAATAAAATTACAGCAGGGCAGTAAAGCGCTTTATTTTATCATCACCATTATCTTGTTTAGTGCTTTATCAGGCACTGCGTATGGACAAAGACTTCCTCCAGACCGGGAATGTACAACGCCTGGTAGGGGGTGCGATGATA
>CAZXTH010000105.1:0-246 GCA_964643585.1 uncultured Pseudoalteromonadaceae bacterium | reverse complement strand
ACAATAAGCAGCCCTTCTGCTGTAAATGTTTACGAAGGTCAGGTTACGGTATCGTTAAGCAACCCGACAATTGGCGCAAATATTTACTATAATGTTAATAATTCACCCGTGGTAAGTGCGACTTCCACCATATACTCAGCTCCATTCACACTGACTGCCAATACTACTGTTCGCGCCAAAGGCGTTGCGCTTGGGCTGACAGCGGGTGAAGAAAGTCTCTGGAACTATAAAGTGTCTCCTGTAAGG
>CAZXTH010000104.1:0-9961 GCA_964643585.1 uncultured Pseudoalteromonadaceae bacterium | reverse complement strand
CAAAATCTGGACAGAAATTACAGAACCAACATATAGCTGTCAGCCGTTGGCAACAGTACAACGTCAACTGAAGCAGACAAACCCGGTTGCGGTACTGGCAATGGCTGGAATGGCAAATGGCCTGCAAGGCATGTCTGTGACAGTGAATAATGTTGTACTGGATACAGAAACTATGGCGCCATCTGAAATTGATGCATTGCTGACAGTGTCTGTAGCCAATGTCAGAAGCTTTATTGAAGGTATGGCCATGTTCTATCCTGCACTGGCGCAGAGCGGTTTACCTGCAGTGGGTGAAGAAGTCAGTTTATCTGAAATCAGCCCTGAAGCCGGATATCTGGGCATTGATGCCAAACTGAAACTGACCAATGATCATCTGTTGATTTATGCAGGTGAGAAAGCGAATCAGCAGGCGCAGGTAGTGGCGAAAAGTGCCTTAACCAAAAATGGCCTGGTAAGCTTTGGTATGGACTATGCCGCTTTCTTCGGGGCATTGATCCAGACAATGGAAGCGACCGGGCAGGAAGTACCGGCTGACCTTGCAGGATTGCAGGAAACACAAATGAAACTGTCATTGACAGTGGATGTGGAAAAACAAGGGATTGTGACCAAAAGCAGTATGGAGCTGTCTGGTTCCGGAAAATAATCCCAGGTAGTCATAAACATCAAACCCACCGCTATATTGCTATAGAGGTGGGTTTTTTATTGCAGCATTATGCCTTAATCGAGTTCTTCCGCGGTTTCAGTTATCAGGCGCCTTAACCAGATATGGCTTGCGTCCTGGTGCAACAGCGGGCTCCAGATCATTTTCAGTTCGATAGATGGAATAGCGAATGGCGGGTCCATAATAACTACCCGGTTATCGCGTTCATGCAGCCGCGCAGCACGTTGCGGCAGGGTGGCAATCAGATCCATTTCAACAGCCAGGTGCATGGCAACATGGTAGTTACGGGTAAAAACAGCAATATTACGCTGTTTACCCAGCTTGGCGAGTGCTTCATCTACCCAACCGAGCTTTTGCACATCTTTCGGGTCCATACCTACACCAACGCCAAAACCGGTTTTGCTGACCCAGATATGCTGACTTTTCAGATAGCTGTCGAGGTTAAAATGCTGTAATACCGGATTATTACTTTTTATCAGACAGGCAAAATTATCGCGCCATATTGTTTTCTGATGAAAGGATTGTGGTAACTGATCAAAACGGTTTATTGCCATGTCTACTTTACCGTTTTCCACATCGTGAAAGGTCACATCAGACGGCGTCATAATATCCAGGCTGGTTTGCGGGGCCTGCTCCCGTATTTTTTTCAGCAAGGCGGGTATTAATGTAGATGCAGCATAATCACTGGCCATGATTCTAAATACTCTGGCGCTGCTGGTGGGGTCAAAGTCTTTGTTCGGCTGAAGGGTTTCTTCCAGTGTCAGTAAAACTCCACGTACTATCGGTGCCAGTTCCCGCGCACGTTCCGTTGGTACCATACCATCAGATGTTCTGACCAGAATAGGATCATTCAGTAAGTCCCGCAGTCTCTTCAGGCCGTTACTCATGGCTGGCTGAGTCAGATTAAGTTGGTTGGCGGCTCGTGTAACGTTTTTCTCCCGCAACAACACATCAAGATAAACCAGCAGGTTCAGATCAATCTTACTAATATTCATAGAGTCAACACCTGTTTGTCGCACTGTGGTCATGCTGACAGATCAGACCGCGCAGCATCTGTATTCAGCCAGTGAATGCTGAGCATAACATAAATTATCTTTATGAATTTATATTTTGAAAACTATATTGATGGAGAACAACGTCAATTACAGAAAACCAGCCAGTCACCGTGTGGCTAAACAAACTTAACCGATGTCAGAACAGGATGGATGCATTATGTCAGTTTACCAACAGACCATTAAGGAAGCGGAACAGCTGTGTCGCAGCAAAGGAAGCAGCTGGGGCGGTATAAATGCTGAATCTGCAGCCAGGATGATTTTACAGAACCGTTTTAAAACGGGACTGGATATTGCGAAGTATACTGCGCGGATTATGCGCCAGGATATGGCTGAATATGATCGGGACAGCAAGAGTTATACTCAGTCGCTCGGGTGCTGGCATGGTTTTATTGGCCAGCAGAAACTGATCTCAATTAAGAAACATTTCGGTACAACCAAAAAGAAATACCTGTATTTGTCAGGTTGGATGATTGCGGCGCTACGCTCAGAGTTTGGCCCTTTGCCTGATCAGTCCATGCATGAAAAGACTGCCGTGCCTGGTTTGATTGAAGAGTTGTATACCTTCCTTAAACAGGCTGATGCCAGAGAGCTTGGCGGGTTATTCCGACAACTGGATGCTGCTAAAGCAGCGAATGACACGAAAACCGTTGCGGAACTTCAGGGCAAAATTGATAATTTTGAAACTCATGTGGTGCCAATTATTGCTGATATTGATGCAGGGTTTGGTAATGAAGAAGCTACCTACCTGCTGGCGAAGAAGATGATTGAAGCCGGTGCCTGCGCTATCCAGATTGAGAACCAGGTTTCTGATGAAAAACAATGTGGTCATCAGGATGGTAAGGTGACTGTGCCGCATGCTGATTTTCTGGCCAAGATTAATGCTGTGCGTTATGCCTTTCTGGAGCTTGGTGTAAATGACGGCATTATCGTTGCCCGTACCGATTCTCTGGGGGCAGGTTTGACCAAACAAATTGCAGTTTCAAGAACGCCTGGCGATCTTGGCGATTTGTATAACAGCTTCCTGGATGGTGAAGAGGTCACTGATATCAGCAGTGTGGGTAATGGTGAGGTTGTTGTCAGAGCGAATGGCAAGCTGATTAAACCCAAGCGTTTGTCCAGTGGTTTGTTCCAGTTTAAAGCCGGTTCTGGTGCGGATAGAGTGGTGCTTGACTGTATTACGTCATTGCAACATGGTGCAGACTTATTGTGGATTGAAACAGAAAAGCCACATGTCGGCCAGATAGCAGAAATGGTTAACCGCATAAAAACGGTCGTGCCGAATGCGAAACTGGTTTATAACAACAGCCCGTCTTTTAACTGGACACTGAATTTCCGGCAGCAGGTATTTGATGCCTGGAAAACCGCAGGTAAAGATGTTTCTGCTTATGAGCGTGCTCAACTGATGAGCGCTGAATATGACAGTACAGATTTGGCAAAAGAGGCGGATAAACGTATTAGTAGTTTCCAGGCTGATGGTGCTCGTGAAGCCGGTATTTTCCATCATCTGATAACATTACCGACCTACCATACGGCAGCATTGTCGACTGATAATCTGGCGAAAGAATATTTCGGCGAAGCAGCAATGCTGGGGTATGTTGCCGGAGTGCAGCGGCAGGAAATCCGTCAGGGGATCGCCTGCGTTAAACACCAGAATATGTCAGGTTCAGATATCGGTGATGATCATAAAGAATATTTCTCCGGCGAGGCGGCACTAAAAGCCGGTGGTAAAGATAACACCATGAACCAGTTTTGAGTCCCGGGTTGACGTGGTCAGGTAAACTGACGTTGGGCAGCGTATGCTGCCCTTTTTTATATTTCATATCACTTTTTTATTATTAACAGGAGATGAATAACTGTTGGTTATTTACAATTATTAACAATATAATGTTTTTTCTTAGCAAGGTATTTAGGGGTATTGTTAATGAAAAAATATAAAGTACAGTCAGCATTTTGTATGCTGTTATTTAGTGTTCTTATTGCGGGTTGTTCATCTGATAAAGATGATGATACAGCTGAAACGATTGTTCCAGGGATAACCGTTACTATCAATGGGCAGGCTTTAGGGGCTGATTTTTCTGGTGCTGTAGTAAAATATAGTGGTGCAACCGTTGGTGAAACGCAAGCAGATAGTAATGGGCAATTTTCTATTGAGATTGGCATTGATGATTTAGTGCCGGAACAAGTTTTAGTTGTTGATATTACTTCAGTTAAAGATAGAAGAATTAAGTATTCAGCATTGACAATAACCGGAGATGCTGAAGTGGTATCTGCTGCAAACGCATCATCCTTTTATGGTGGTATTGCCTCCGGTGGTGCTGTGTTCTTTGATGATAGCAGGCAGGTAATGGTATCTGCAGTGTCCACTGCTCTCCATTCTCTTATTGTTCATGCCAATGATGGCAAATCTCCTGCAAACCTGACTGAACTGACATTTTATGAGAAATCAGTCGATGCTGATGCTCTGACTCAGGCTGCAGCTATTGTAAAAATTCTGACTGAAAACCCAGATATTGCTTTACCTGATGAAGTTAATGATTTTGTTGAATTACTTAGTGATAAAAAAGCTTACGATACAGTCGTTAAGAATGTTCAGCAGTTTGATCCTCTACTGATTCAGCAGACTGTAGCCGAAATTATTGCAGATCCTACTTTGACAAAACCTTTATCTGCAATTGAAATACCAGAGCTTTATGTATCAACAACTGCAGTAGCCCCTGGATTTTTAGCTCGCTGGGGTGAACAGTGGCAGTTTAATGCGGATGGTTCTGGTAACTATGCAACGTCACGCGGTAGTTATGACTTTTTCTGGAAACTCGAAAATGGGAAGCTACAACTAACGTATAAAGACCCAATAATAAGTAATTATGCGTATTCAACAAGCAGTAGCAGCACTGTTGGTATTGCTGGAGTTACGCAAGAGCAGTTAGATAAATTATTAGCCGAAAATTATTTTATGCTCGAGGTAAAATCTAGTGTTACAAGTGAAGAGTGGTCTCGTTTAACGGCTGGTAGTGAAGTCGATACTTATAGACGGACTCGTAAATCAATAGAAATCATTGAGCCAATAAAACTTTCCTCAGGAGAAGAAATTGCAACCAGCGTGGATCTTTCAAATTCATTTAACTCAATGATGAGAAAGATCCGGTATGAATCAGCAATAGGCTTTGGTCTTGAGGATATGGCAGGGTTATGGGCGATAAATAGTTATTATCATGTTGGAAGTGATGAAGCTCGTAGTTTTTACCTAGACTTACTACAGTTTAATGCTGGTGGTAATGGTGAAGGAGCGGATACAGGTAGAACATTCAGCTGGCAAATAACTGAAGGTATTCTATATCTGACTTTTTCAGATGGAACCAAACAAAGTGTGCAAATACTTGACCGCCTGAATAGTGAGATTCAGATATTAAGTACGGTCTCTGACAGTAATGGAAAAATGATTGCTGCGCAGGTCGATTATGCCATCAAAGTAGATCCTGAGGTGTCTGTTACTGCGGAGAATATTATTAATCCAGAGGGTACTTACTGGCAAACCACTATTGTTCAATGGCAACTCTCCAGCTGGCAGCAAGGAAAAATGGCATTTTGTACCGATATTTCTGGTATGTGTCAGTCAAACTTTTTTGGATGGCAATTTGAAAATTCGGGATTAGGAAATCGGGCTTACCTGTATGATGGAATGCCGCCAGAATTTACTCCTGTAACAAATACCCGGACCAGTCTGAATTGGTCTGTCAATACAGCAGATAACTTAGTCGCATTCTATTACTCTCCTTGTTCTGATGGTAATGGGACATGTGAGTACAGGACCTGGAAATTGCTAAATATAGGCGATGGGTTGCTGGGTAAAAGAATACTGGTTCAGGAAACTAGTTATCGCCGTAGAAATGATCAAAGTGAATATACAATTATTGTTGGTTCGCGAATGAATTTATATGAGCAAATTAACTATGATTACTGGAATGACATTTCATCTGAAGTTGATGAGGAATAAAGAATTTCCTAAAGTCATTTTTCATATCACTGATAAAAAGCAGTTGCTATAGCAGCTGCTTTTCACTCTGTAAACTGCAGATGAGGTTTACCTTCCATATAGTGGCGGCGGAATACTGCAAAGTACTGTTGCAGCTCGCTGGCAGCTTTATGATCTTCTGCCAGTTTCAACACTTCTACAGCAACTTCTGCGGTACATAGCTGATGCAGGTGAGCCGCTTCACGTAGCCGGTAATCTGATGCTTGTTCGGGCTGGATGCCCAGCACGGGTAAATTGGCCAGATAAGGGCTGCGGAACATTTTCTTGGCTTCCCGCCAGGTACCATCCAACATAATAAACAATGGGATCCGGTTGGTGCACCATTGCTGCAATTGTTCGCTGTTGTGCAAACAGCGCTCAGGTTCCGCATATTGTTGCGGAAAAACAACTACCGGGGCATATTCCGGAGCAGCCAGCAGAGCGAGAAGTTCAGGTTGATGGCGGGTTCTGTCCCAGACAAAGGCATGACTGTCGCTGGCAATGTCTGCGATCAACCGCCCGGTATTACTGGGTTTGTAGCATTCGCCGGTGTACATAATAAAACAAAAAGCGCTGCGTGCTGACGGCTGTGGCCGGGCAGCACAGATACAGCTGACCGCAGGCAACAGACAGTATTCGCAGCGTACTACTTTACTGCCTCTGGCGCTGAATGTTCGTGTTGCTTTAGCCAGTTCCTGCTGCCGCAGAGCCAGTACCGCATTATGTTGGCTCAATCCAGCTGCTCCTTTAGCTGATACAGCAAATCCAGCGCCTGCCGGGCACTGAGTTCATCAGGGTTTATACGACGGAGCTTGTCTACCAGAGGATGTTCCTGCGGTGTGAGTAAATCTAACTGTGGTTGAATTTCTGTCTTGGGGGACTTAGCGTGTTTTACTGGTTGTTGTTCCAGTTGCTGCAACTTTTGTTTTGCTCTCTGAATAACGACGGCAGGAACACCAGCTAATTGGGCAACCTGCAGGCCAAAGCTTTTGCTGGCTGCACCTTCCTGTACATGATGCATAAATACAATGCTATCGCCATGCTCCACTGCATCAAGATGAACATTGGCAACTCCCGGCAGTTGGCTGGCCAGCTCTGTCAGTTCAAAATAATGGGTGGCAAACAAGGTTAGCGCTTTAATGCGTGTCGCCAGATAATCGGCGCAGGCCCAGGCCAGGCTTAAACCATCGTAAGTGCTGGTTCCACGGCCGATTTCATCCATCAGCACCAGGCTGTGCTCTGTTGCATGATGCAAAATAGTGGCTGTTTCGGTCATTTCCACCATAAAGGTTGAACGGCCGGAGGCAAGATCGTCTGATGCGCCGATACGGGTGAAAATACGGTCAACCGGGCCTATTACCGCGCTGTCAGCAGGTACGAAACAGCCAATATAGGCCATCAGAACAATCAGTGCTGTCTGGCGCATATAGGTTGATTTACCGCCCATATTCGGGCCCGTAACCATCAGCATTCGTCGTTGCGGAGCCAGTTGCAGCGGATTAGCAATAAAAGGCGCTGTCATCACTTGTTCAACCACCGGATGACGCGCCTGTTCCAGAGTGATACCACACTTTGAAGACAATGTTGGCCGACAGTAATTCAGCGTATCTGCACGTTCTGCAAAGGTTGCCAGTACATCCAGCTCTGCCAGTGATTGTGCCAGTTGCTGCAGCTGTGCCAGATAAGGAGCGGTTAGTTCGAACAATTGTTCATAGAGCTGTTTTTCCAGCGCCAGCGCTTTGCTCTGGCTGCCGAGCACTTTATCTTCATACTCTTTCAACTCAGGAATAATATAACGCTCGTTGTTTTTCAGGGTCTGGCGGCGAACATATTCCGGAGGCACCCTGATACCGGCACTACGGCCAGTTTCAATGTAATAGCCATGAACCTTATTAAAACCGACTTTCAATGAGGCGATACCGGTACGCTCGCGTTCACGAAGTTCCAGTTGTTCCAGGTAATCGGTTGCGCCTTCAGCCAGAGCCCGCCATTGGTCCAGTTCTTCGTTATAACCTGAGGCGATTACGCCGCCGTCTCGGATCAGCACCGGAGGTGTTTCAACAATTGCCTGTTCCAGCAATTGGCAGAGTTCCGGCACGGGCTGGCTATGATTTTTAATGGCCTGCAGCAAAGCGGCGCTAAACCCGGATAACTGAGGTTGTAACTGGGGTAACTGTTGTAATGCCTGACGCAGGCGGGCAAAGTCCCGCGGGCGTGCGCTACGCAGAGCCAAACGGGCAATGACCCGTTCTATATCGCCAATGCCTTTCAATAACGGTTGCAGAATATCGTAATCGTTATTCAGCTCTTCCACGGCATCAAGGCGGGCTTCAACTTGGTGCAGATCCCGCAGAGGGGCGTGGATCCAGCGTTTTAATAATCTGGAACCCATAGCAGTCTGAGCCCGGTCCAGCACTGCTGCTAATGTATTATCGGTCTGGCCTGACAGGGTTTGGGTCAGCTCCAGATTACGTCGGGTGGCGGCATCAAGAATAATGTTATCCTGAGCCCGCTCCAAGGCAACAGCACGGATATGTGGCAGTTGTGCCCGTTGAGTGTCTTTTACATATTGCATCAGGCAACCTGCAGCCATCAGTGCGACAGGAGCATCTTCAACGCCAAAACTCAGCAGATCCCGGGTACCAAATTGCTGGCAGAGCAACTGGCGGGCTGTTGTCAGTTCAAATTCCCATACCGGGCGGCGGCGGGAGCCTTTACGCTGTTCGGTAAGTTGCAGTGCCGGAAAATCTTCAGGGTATAATAATTCTGACGGATTTAGCCTTTGCAGTAAGGCGGACAAATCTTCGGCATTCTCAACCTGATTCAGCAGGAAACGACCACTGCTGATATCCAGCTGAGCCAGACCAAAAGCTCCCCGCGCAGCGCTGACAGCACACAGCAGGTTATCCTGGCGTTCATTCAGTAGCGCTTCGTCTGTTACTGTGCCCGGAGTAACGATTCTGACCACTTTACGTTCAACCGGCCCTTTGCTGGTGGCCGGATCGCCAATTTGCTCGCAGATCGCAGCTGATTCACCAAGCTGAACAAGTTTGGCAAGATAACCTTCAACTGCATGGTAAGGTACACCTGCCATCGGAATCGGGTTACCGGCACTCTGGCCTCTTTTAGTTAGCGAAATATCCAGTAATGCAGCCGCTTTACGGGCGTCATCGTAAAAAAGCTCGTAAAAATCGCCCATACGGTAAAACAGCAGAATATCGGGATGTTCACTTTTTAACCCTAAGTACTGCTGCATCATGGGCGTATGCGTAACTTCTTCATTAATGTTCATATAAAACAATCGCTTATCTGTTTGTTGTCTTTTCTTTGGGACAAATTTGGGACAATTTTTTCCATATTTTGCATGCTCTCCCAGATACGCTCCAGCTCTTTTGGAGACTCTGTATCTATCCAGCGGCCATAAACGGTTACCAGCATTGAGTAATCGCTGTGTCCCATTTGATTGGCAATAAAGGCAAGGTTGCCTCGTGCTGTGAGATTCCAGCAGGCGAATGTGTGCCGGGTTTGATAGGGCGGGCGAGGGCGGATTTCTGCTCGCCGTACCAGGTTGGCCCATTTTGAATTCCATGCACTGGGGACAAAATAGTCATTGACGTCTTCTCTGCGGGCCTGGGTTTTGGGTGATAACAGCACCCGGACATGATCTCGGCGTGATTCATGGCGGTTCAGCCATACCGTCACATTTTCGGCTTTACGTTGCCCCACGCTGTCAATCAGTACCTTGAGTGCTTCCTTGGCGGGAGGTTGCAGCAGCACGGTACGTTCCTTTCTGGTTTTGGGGATTTTGAAGTCGCCGGATTGCGTGATGGAACGGCGTACTGAAATCTTGCTCAGATCCGGTGCCACATCTTCGACGGCCAGTGCGAGCAGTTCCCCCGGACGCAGACCTGTGTAAACCGCGATGGTGACGGCGGCTTTATCGGTCGGGTGGAGACAACCTTTTTCCAGCAGGGCTTGATATTCCTCATAGCTCAGCGGATCGGGATCTTTGTTGCTTTTGGTGAAGCGAATACAGTGTTTGGCAAGTTCTCCGCAGTAGTGGTTGTCTTCACACCAATGCAGAAAACCGGCAAAGGTTGCCAGATAGTGATTAACGGTTGAAACGGCGCGTGTCGCAATCAGATCGGCCCGTAACTGCTGAATATCTTCCGGTAACAGCGCATCCGCCAGACGGTTGTATCCCAGGGTTTCCACGCACATATTGAGGGCAAC
>CAZXTH010000103.1:4800-9966 GCA_964643585.1 uncultured Pseudoalteromonadaceae bacterium | reverse complement strand
GCTGCTGTATGAAATGAATACAATGTTGTCGATCAATAAATAAATGAATAGCAGGGTGGTATTTAAATAGCGGAAGGCTTTATTGCTGTATTTACATAAAGTAGAAAGAGCATGTAGTAACGGGGAAACATGCTCCTTTGATCTCGGGGCTTACATGTTCGGATAATTTGGGCCGCCGCTGCCTTCTGGTGGTGTCCAGGTAATATTTTGCGCCGGGTCTTTAATATCACAGGTTTTACAGTGAATGCAGTTTTGGGCGTTAATACGAAACACAGGAGCACTGTTTTCTTGCTGTTCTATCTCATAGACTCCTGCCGGACAATAACGTTGTGCAGGTTCTGCATAGCGGGGTAAGTTTATTGCGACAGGTATACTTTGATCTGCCAGTTTCAGGTGACATGGCTGATCTTCTTCATGATTGGTGTTTGACAGATAAACAGAGGTCAGACGATCAAAACTCAGTACATTATCCGGTTTAGGGTAGTGAATTTGTTCTGATGCGGATGCTTCAGTCAGGCTGGCATAATCTTTTGTATCATCTGTCAGGGTAAAAGGCAGGCGCCCTTTAAATATATTCTGGTCGATGGTGTTAAAAGCGCCTCCCCAGAATGTCCCGAATTTATGCAAGGCTGGTCCGAAGTTACGTGCACGGTAAAGCTCGTCATACAACCAGCTATTTTGAATAGCGTCGGCAAAGCCGGTTAAATCACAACCTCCTTCATCTCCTTGCTGTAAGGCGCTAAATACGGTTTCGGCTGCCAGCATGCCAGATTTCATTGCTGTATGATTACCTTTGATTTTGGCAAAGTTCAGTGTTCCAGCATCACACCCTATCAGTAGGCCGCCATTAAAACTCATTTTCGGCAGGCTGTTAAAACCACCTTTGGTAATGGCTCTGGCGCCATAGCTAAGGCGTTTACCCTGTTTCAGAAATTTGCTGATGACGGGGTGTTGTTTATAGCGTTGAAATTCCTGAAAGGGATCAAGGTAGGGGTTTTTATAGTTAAGATCGACAATCAGACCAACCACAACCTGATTATCTTCAGTATGGTAAAGATAGCCACCACCGGATGTATCTTTATCCAGAGGCCAGCCAGCGGTATGAACAACCAGTCCTGCATGATGCTGACTTACAGGAATTTCCCAGATCTCTTTAAACCCTAACGCATAATGTTGTGGTGACTTATCCTTATCCAGCCGGAACTGATTAATTAATTGTTTGCCAAGATGTCCGCGGCTACCTTCCGCAAACAGGGTATAGCGTGCTTTCAGGACCATGCCAGGGGTATAGCTGTTTTTTGGTTGTCCCTGACGATCAATACCCATATCACCTGTAATAATGCCGGTAACAGTATTATCTTCAATCAGTAGTTCACTGGCTGTAAATCCAGGATAGATATCAACCCCAAGCTGTTCAGCCTGTTGAGCAAGCCAGCGGCACAAATTACCGGCAGAGATAACATAATTGCCGCTGTTGTGCATGGTGGCTGGCACCGAAAATCCTGGTAAGTGGGAGGCATGGTCTGCATCTTTCAGCAGATAGATTTCATCTTTGGTTACTGCGGTATGTAATGGAGCTCCAAGAGTTTGCCAGTCTGGGAGTAGTTCGTTCAGAGCCCGGGGTTCAAAGATGGCGCCTGATAGAATATGGGCTCCAACTTCTGAGCCTTTTTCAACTACACACACAGATAAATCGTGTGAAGCGGCTTTAGCCAGTTGCATTAACCGGATTGCTGCAGACAGCCCAGCAGGGCCGGCGCCGACAATCACGACATCGAATTCCATTGTATCTCTTTCCACGGGTAACCTTCTGGATGTTATTGTTTACATTATGAGGAACTTGTCTTGTCTGCTAAGCGTATTTCAGGTTGACGTTAACGTCAACAGTAAGTAGATTGTCGGCATTGCTATTACTTTACCTTGGCGTAAACCATAAAGGTTTACGCCAGTTTGTATGAGGCCCTCATGAAGATACTGGTTCCGGTTAAACGGGTTATCGATTTTAATGTAAAAGTCAGAGTCAGGCCGGATAACTCCGGCGTTGATCTGACCAATGTCAAAATGGCACTTAATCCGTTCTGTGAAATTGCTGTAGAAGAAGCTGTCAGATTAAAAGAGGCCGGTAAGGCTACAGAAGTGATTGTGGTATCAATTGGGCCTTCTGCTGCTCAGGAACAATTACGTACAGCGCTGGCACTTGGTGCGGACCGGGCATTATTGCTGGAAACAGACCAACAGGTTGATTCGTTACAGGTAGCCAGGTTGTTAGCAAAAGTGGTTGCAGAAGAAAAACCGGAACTGGTGCTGATTGGTAAGCAGGCAATTGATTCGGATAATAACCAGACAGGACAGATGTTGGCAGCGTTGGCAGGCATGGGACAAGGCACTTTTGCTTCTGAAGTTGTGTTACAGCAGGATGCTGTACAGGTTACCCGGGAAATAGATGGTGGTTTACAAACTGTTGAATTGAAATTACCTGCTGTTGTTTCCGTTGATTTGCGACTGAACGAGCCTCGTTATGCTTCGTTGCCGAATATTATGAAAGCGAAGAAAAAACCATTAGATATTAAAGCAGCAGACAGTTTAGGGGTCAGCTTATCTTCAAATGTCCGCATAGTAAAAGTAACGTCTCCGGCAACCCGTCAGGCTGGCGTGATGGTGGCGTCTGCAGCAGAACTGGTTGAAAAGCTGAAGCATGAAGCGAAGGTGATCGCATGACTATACTGGTAATAGCCGAACATAATAATCTGGCTCTGAAAACAGAAACCCATAAAGCGGTAAATGCTGCAGAAGCTATCGGGCATGATATTCATATTCTGGTTGCAGGCCAGAATTGTCAGGCTGCTGCTGAACATGCAGCCAGACTGCATGGGGTTAAGAAAGTATTGGTTGCCGATGCTGCAGCTTATCAACACCAACTGGCAGAAAATGTTGCTGATTTAGTTGTGGCGTTAGGGCGGGAATATAGCCATATTCTGACAGCTGCAAGTACAACGGGTAAAAACCTGTTACCGAGGGTTGCAGCTTTACTGGATGTTGCTCAGATCTCTGATGTAATTGAAGTTGTTAGCGCAGACACTTTTGTCCGGCCGGTTTATGCGGGTAATGCTATCGCCACGGTACAGTCAGCAGATGCTATCAAGGTTTTAACTGTTCGCCCTTCGGCTTTTGAGATGGTAGCTGAGGATAATCAGGCTGAGATTAGTGTTGTCAGCTATCAGAATGATCTGGGGCTGTCTCGTTTTGTTGCAGAGCAATTGACACAGTCAGAGCGCCCGGAATTGACAGCTGCCAGAGTGGTGATTTCTGGTGGGCGGGGAATGCAGAATGCTGAGAACTTTCATTTGCTTGAAAAGCTGGCAGATAAACTGAATGCTGCAATCGGGGCTTCCCGTGCGGCAGTTGATGCTGGCTTTGTTGCCAATGACATGCAAGTTGGGCAAACCGGAAAAATAGTAGCACCTGAACTGTATATTGCGGTGGGTATCTCAGGCGCTATTCAGCATTTGGCCGGAATGAAAGAATCAAAGGTCATTGTGGCAATTAACAAAGACCCTGAAGCCCCTATTTTTCAGATAGCAGACTATGGTCTGGTTGGTGATTTATTCACCATTCTTCCAGAGCTGGAAGCACTGCTCTGATAGTGAAAAACAGCTGGATAATCTTATCCGGCTGTTTTTTATCCTCTTGTGCTAAGGCACAGAAATCCATACTATGCAGTAACTTAACCTGAACATTTAGGTAGTGTTGCTATGCCCGCCATTATCCGTCATGCAGAACCTGAAGATATTCAGGCTATAAAAGCAATTTATGACCAGCCCTCAGTGTATGCCAATACGTTACAGTTACCGTTTCAGGCTGTTCAGGAATGGCAGAAACTTTTTAATGCCGGGCAGGGGTTTTATAATCTGGTTGCTGAGCGTAATCAGCAGGTAATTGGCCAGCTTGGTTTACAGGTATTTCAGAATCCCCGCCGTAAACATGCAGCTGAAATCGGCATGGGAGTGGCTGAAGAGTTTCAGGGGCAAGGTGTTGGTTCCGCGTTACTTCGTTCGGCACTTGATTTAACTGATAACTGGCTGAATTTACATAGAATTGAGCTGCAGGTGTATTCCTCAAATGAACATGCTATTGCACTGTATGAACGCTTTGGCTTTGAAGTGGAAGCTGAGCTGACAGATTACGCGTTTCAGTATGGACGTTTTGTCAGTGTACTTGTAATGGCAAGGATAAAATCAGGAACTTAAAAGGATGACTGAAGTTGTGTCACGTTATATAACTCCCTGGTATCTCGTTTTACTGTTTATCTTTTTTCTCTCTGGTGTGACTGGCTTGTTATATGAAGCCATTTGGTCTTCATATCTGAAATTATTTCTCGGGCATGCTGCTTATGCCCAGGCTCTGGTGCTGATTATTTTTATGGGTGGGATGGCACTGGGCGCAGCTATTGCCGGACGCTGGCAACATAAATGGGGCAACCTGTTGCTTGCTTATGCATTGATTGAACTGGTAATTGGTATAGCTGCTTTACTGTTTCATGATGTATATCAGGCTGGTGTTTCATGGGCTTATGATAGCTTCTTCCCTTGGCTGGGGGCAGGCAGCAGTATCACCGTTTTTAAATGGTTACTGGCCGCTTTATTGATTTTACCTCAATCAGTTTTGCTCGGTGCGACATTTCCGCTGATGAGCAGCGGTATTCTGCGGGTTTTCCCTCAAAAGCCGGGCGCTGTACTGGCAGTGCTGTATTTTGCCAATAGTTTTGGTGCAGCGGTAGGTGTCTTGTTGACCGGATTCTGGCTGGTGCCGGCATTTGGGCTTAAGCTGACAATGCAACTGGCGGGTATTGTAAATATTCTGCTGGCTTGTTGGGTAATGCTGATGATTTGGTCTGCTCTGAATCGTTCTGCGGTATCTAAGGCAGTTACTCCGCTGCTACGTCCTTTAAACAAAACAGAAAAAATGCTGTTGCTGATAGCCTTTGCAACCGGATTATCTTCTTTTGTCTATGAAATTGCCTGGATAAGAATGCTTAGTCTGGTACTTGGCAGCTCTACCCATGCTTTTGAGATGATGTTGTCAGCGTTTATTCTTGGTCTGGCTATCGGGGGATACTGGATTAGAAAACGTATTGATAATATTGCAAACCCGATCCGTTATCTGGCA
>CAZXTH010000103.1:0-4790 GCA_964643585.1 uncultured Pseudoalteromonadaceae bacterium | reverse complement strand
GGGGGCCTGGCGTTCGCGACAATTCTTGCCTATCACTGGACTTTTGACTGGATGGCATTTGTGCTGGAAGCGCTTAAGCGTAACGATGCTGGTTATGCGTTGTTTAATATCAGCAGCCATCTGATAGCTCTTATTATTATGTTACCTGCAACAATTTGCGCGGGTATTGCTTTGCCTCTGATTACTCTGATTTTGTTGCGGGAAAATCCAGACACTTCAGCAATAGGTAAGGTTTATGCCAGTAATACCCTGGGGGGGATTTTTGGCGTATTACTGGCAACGGGGCTGTTAATGCCTTATCTGGGGTTAAAAAATACCGTTGTTGCCGGGGCTCTGATTGATATTCTGTTGGGTTTGTTATTACTTGGGCTAATTATGCCTGCGATAATGCGCAAACAACTGGTGCTGGTTAGTACAGTATTTACCGGTTCTTTTATATTACTAAGCCAAATGATGCAATGGGACAGTGCCCGGCTGGCGTCAGGAGTTTATCGGGATGGTCAGTTAGGCCATAAAAATATTGTGATGCATAAAGACGGTCGTACGGCGACGGTCTCAGTAGTGAAAAACGACCACCAGATCGCCATTCTGACCAACGGTAAGACAGATGCTTCTATAAGTTTGGATGATGAACGTAACCCTGATGAACCTACTCAGGCATTACTGGGCGGATTGCCTTTATTATATAAACCAGATGCCAGACAGGCAGCTGTTATTGGTATCGGTTCGGGTATTACCAGCCATATTTTATTGAGCAGCCCGCAACTGGAATGGGTTGATACTATTGAAATTGAGCCGGTAATGCTGGATGGTGCCCGTTGGTTTGGTGACCGTTCCGCCAGAACGTTCAATGACCCGCGCAGCAGGCTGATTATCGACGATGCCAAGAGCTATTTTTCCAGCCAGCAGAAGCAATATGACCTCATTGTCTCTGAACCTTCAAACCCTTGGGTTAGTGGGGTTTCCAGCCTTTTTACTGTGGAGTTTTATCAGTTTGTTAAGCAAAGGCTGAGTGATAGTGGTTTGCTGATCCAGTGGATTCATTTGTATGAAAATGAGCCTGAACTGGTGTACTCCATTTTAAAGGGACTGGACAGTCAGTTTGCTGATTATCATATTTATGCGGCAAATAATGTTGATTTGGTGATTGTGGCAGCAAAAAGCCAATTGCCGCAGCGGGTGGCTCCGTCAGCTCTGGCTGAGGCAACACAGGATGAGCTGGCTTTTGTTGGTATCAAACATCATGCAGATCTGCAGTTACGGCTGGTAGCTAATAAAGCGATGATTATTCCGTTACTGGCGGCATCTGATGTGCCGGTGAATTCAGACTTTTTCCCTTATGTTGATCAGAATGCAGTAAAAGCTCGTTTTACCCAGGCATCTGCAGCTGAACTTGCCAATCTGCGGCATAGTGAGTTTCCATTGATAGAATTATTTTCTGAACAGCCACGTTTCTATGATTATCAAGTTGATAATTTGGCATCTCAATGCTGTGATGTTGCGGTTGAAAGAGCGCAGGATGCATTAGCTCTGACGAAATTCCACAACTATTTGACTGAATTGCTGGAAAGCCGCCCGGATCCACAACGCTTGCGGGGAATGTATCAGGGATTTGTTACTGTAGGCATGTGTAACGCCGGGCAAGAAGAACAGTGGGCGGAAACGATGGTGCGTTTACTGGATAGCCTTATTCTGTTTGTTGAACCATTAGAGCTTGGGCGTATCTGGTATGCGGCACAAACGCAAACTTGCTTTGATAATCTGAAAGCTTCCTCCAAACAGTTATACTACCTGACTGCGGCTCTTGGGCAGCGTGACTATCAGTCAGTTGTAGAACTTTCTGAAGAGCTGATACATACGGAGGCTTTTACTGAAGGCCGTACAGGTCGTATCGTTGTTTATGCTGCACTTATTGCTTATACCGCGCTTGAGCGATACAGCGATGTGTTGCTTCTGGCTGATGAGTATCCGCAGTATGGTGGTTTTGATGTTCAGCTATTGATAAAAAATGCCCGGCTAAAGGTTGCCGGGCATTAATTTAAGTTTCAGAAAGCAAATGCAAGAACAGTAAGGTGATTAGTTATTACTTTCGCTGTTCTTTTTACATTGTTCGGTATCAACACATTCACCATACAGATACAGGCTGTGATGCGTTAGTTTTACGCCGTTCTTATTTGCAATTTCAAGCTGTTTAGCTTCAATCACTTCATCTTCGAACTCTACCACTTTACCGCATTTCAGGCAGACAAGATGATCGTGGTGAGTATTGCCGGTTAGCTCAAATACTGATTTTCCACCTTCAAAGTGGTGGCGGGTCAGGATACCGGCATCGTCAAACTGGTTAAGTACCCGGTAAACTGTTGCCAGACCGATATCCTCGCCTAAATCCAGCAAAATTTTATACACATCCTCTGCGCTGATATGCTGGTTGTTAGGATCTTGCAGAATTTCCAGAATTTTAACCCGTGGAAGGGTTACTTTCAGGCCTGCTTTGCGTAATTCCGTATTTTGATCTGACATATCACTCTAACTCTGACGTAATTTCTGAAATGATTATAAAGACATTAGACAGATATTCAAATGCTAAATTCCCGGCTCGTCTACCGGTTTTCTGTCGTTTAAGGCTTGAGGGCTGTGGTTTATAGGATACAATACGATTAACAGGTCATACCAGAGAGTGTTATGAGTATTTTATTTAAACCCCAGATTATGAGAAAACTGCTTAATTTTTGGCCTCCATTCTTTTTTAGCGGTATCAGAGTAGCTGAGCTGAGCAGTGATTACCGCTATGCCCGTGTAGAGCTGAAATCCAGACCATGGACCAGAAATATAAACAACAGCCAATTTGGAGGATCATTATTTTCTATGACGGATCCTGTATATCCACTGATGCTGATGGGCGCTTTGGGCAAAGAGTATATGGTATGGGATAAGCAGGCGGATATTAACTTTATTACCCCGGGAAAAGGTAAACTGATTGCTGAATTCTGGTTATCTGATGAAATGCTTGATGCGGTAAGAAATGAGACTGAGCAGGGAGCAAAATATTTTCCGCAGTTTCTGGTACTGGTTAAAGATCAGCAGCAACAAATAGTATGTGAGGTTAACCGAACGGTGTATATCCGGAAAAAGCCACAGTTCAGACCTGATGCATAGTAAATGAACCAATAAAAAGCCGGCAATCTGCCGGCTTTTTATTGGTTATAAACCTTCAAACTCTTTGAGGCTCATTTCTTCATATATCTGTTTGCACCACTGTTTTACGCGTTGCTCCGTCAGTTCTGGTTGACGGTCTTCATCAATCCCCAGACCTACAAAGTGGTTGTCATCAACCAGTGCTTTTGACGCGACAAAGTTATAGCCTGCAGTTGGCCAGTGGCCTACAATAATTGCTCCTTTAGGCTCGATAATATCGCGGATCGTGCCCATCGCATCCAGGAAATATTCAGCGTAGTCTTCCTGATCGCCACAACCAAAAATTGCGACCAGCTTGTTGGAAAAATCAATTTTTTCCAGTTCAGGGAAAAAATCATCCCAGTCGCACTGTGCTTCGCCGTAATACCAGGTCGGAATGCCTAGTAAAAGCAGGTCGAAAGCAGCGATGTCTTCTTTACTGCTTTTGGCAATATCTCTGATTTCAAACAGGTGTTTGCCCAGTTCTTTTTGAATTGCTTTAGCAATATGCTCTGTATTACCGGTATCACTACCGAAAAAAATTCCTACTGTTGCCATTTTTGCAGCCTTCTTACCTAGCTAACGCTTGTTCTAAAAGATATTCAATATAGGCACTGCGGGTCATATTTGCGCTTTCTGCCTGCTGGCTCAATTGCTCATACAAGTTGCCAGATACTTTAAATTCTATGCGTTTTAATCCATTACTACGATCACGCTTGACCTGATTACGTTTGTTGAGTTTAAGCTGTTCGACTCTCGGTAACGGATTGGTTTTCGGCCGCCCGGGACGCTTCTCATTCGCAAAAAGATCAATGGTCGTACGATCAGTGGCGATTTTAGCCATTAATCTCAACCCTTTATTCCCAAAAAAACTGCATTACACTCTTAATAATAAAAACCAGCGGTGACAGAAACAGTACCAACCAGACAAAAAACTGTCCTAATTTGGGGGCATTGCTTTTTTTCAACACATCGCGGATAGCTAGAATGATAAAAATATACAGAACTGCCAGTCCAATCCAGAGCCCTGCAGATTCAAACTGCTCAATATACTGATTCATGATGTTTGCCGTACAGAAATTTGCGCGCCACTATAGCATAAAATCACCGGGTTTTAGTGTTTTAGCTCAATAAAAAGTCTTTGACGATTTTTGTAAATGCTGCGGGTTTCTCTGCATGCAGCCAATGACCGGTACCTTGTATCACTTTAGCTTGCGCTGTCGGGAAGCGGGTAGTGATAGCTGTACGGTGCTCAGGCAATATATAGTCAGAGTCCGCACCTTTTATAAATAGTACTGGCCCTGTAAATTGGCCTTCAGCAGGTGGGGTGTCGAGGATACTTGTGTAGTTTTGCTGCAGGGCATCAAGATTAAAGCGCCATTGAAAAGTATCATTTTCTTTGGTGAGGCTTTTTAGCAAAAATTGCCTGACTCCGGCTTCCGATATGTAACCTGCAAGGTGTTTATCTGCTTCAGCACGGCTGGTCAGTGTATTAAGGTTAAGGCTGGTTAGGCCGGAAAATATCTGGCTATGCCGGGGCTGGTAAGTAACAGGTGCAATATCGGCCAGTATTAGTTTCCTGATCCGTTCTGGTTGCCGGAGGGCAAATTGCATGG
>CAZXTH010000102.1:4559-9969 GCA_964643585.1 uncultured Pseudoalteromonadaceae bacterium | reverse complement strand
CCGTTGATCAGGCCAGCGATGCGATCCGAACGGTTAATCTGGCCGACTATCTGAATGAAGTTATCCGCTCGCTACAGCCTAACTTTAAGAAAACCCGTATCCATATCGAATTAAACTGCCCCGATAACATTACTCTGAGCTGTCCGGCCGGGGCCATTTCACAAATCTTCACTAACCTGCTGATGAATGCACTGATCCATGCTTTTGACGAAGGGCAGGAAGGGCTTATCCGCATTACCGTTCTGGATGAAGAAAATAACGTCGATATCAAGTTCAGTGATAATGGCCGCGGATTAAACGCAGAACAGCTGGAAAAACTGTTCCATCCATTCTTTACCACACGCCGTAATCAAGGGGGGAGCGGGCTGGGAACTCACATTGCCTATAACCTGGTAAGACAAACACTGAACGGCAGTATTCATGCCAGCAGTGCACCAGGTAAAGGGCTGGAATACCATATCCGTTTTCCTAAAAATCTGAAACATCAGGATTAATCCGCGTTATACTGCGGTTTTGTGTCAGGGTGTATTCAGGTTATCAGCCGATACTTCCGCAGGCCTTTCTATTTATCTATATTGAGTAAGTTATGTGGTTTAAAAACGTTCGTGTATACAAACTGAGTGCGCCTCTTTCAGCCGATGCCGCACAAATTGAACAAGCATTGGCCGAATTCCGTTTCACCCCGTGTACAGGCCAGGAAGCAGTAAAAACCGGCTTCACTTATCCATTGCATCCGTCTGTCCGTCATTACAGCCACCAGAACCAGCAATTACTGTTTTTTGCAGTAAAACGCCAGGAAAAGGTATTACCTGCTGCAGTGATCAATGAAGAACTGGAGCCCAAAATTGAAGCTCTGGAACAGGAAAAAGGCCGCCCGCTTAGCCGTAAGGAAAAACAAAGCCTGAAAGAAGAACTGGTTCAGACATTGCTTCCCAGAGCATTCAGCCGCTCTCAGGTAACTCAGGGCTATTATGACAGTGAACATCAATGGATCGTCATTAACAGCAGTAGCGCCAGTAAAGCTGAAGATGTGCTGGCATTACTGCGCAAAGCGCTGGGTTCTTTACCTGCGCTGCCATGGCTTGATAATCATAAATTGAACAGCTCGCTGCAATTATGGCTGCAAAATCAGCAATTGCCGCAAGGGTTTGAACTTGGCGGAGAAGCAGAGCTGAAAGCTCCGGATGAAGAAGGGGCTAAAGTTAAATTCAGTAACCACTTGCTGACAGCCGACGAAGTACAGAGCCATCTTCAGGACAAACTGGTAACCAGCCTGAGCCTGAATCAGCCTGAAGGGTTATCACTGGTGATTAATGATGATAACGGCATTAAGCGCTTGCGTTTTCATGATCTGATCAGTAACCAGAATGAAGATATGGGTTGGGAAGACATCGTCCAGCGGCTGGATGCAGACCTGCTATTAATGACGTCAGCCATTAATAGCGCTCTGACAGCAATCAGTAACCAGATTAACGCCAGCGCAGAATAATACAAACCCTAACCAAAAACTGACTGCAGGTCCTGGTATATTCTTGCAATATCCGGTTGTTGCATAAACTCCGGCACCGGGACCAGCTGTTCAGCAACGTAGTATTTTAACAACCGCTGTTGTACAGCCTTATCTGCATAGTAGTTACCAGAAATGGCTGCCAGCCGGATGAAGTCGGTATAACCTACACCGCCCTTCTGAGGTTTGAGCTCACGCCATTCCATCACAGCAGTTTTCAACTCCTCCGGGAATTCCCAGGATGTGACTATTTTGCCGCCTATTCTGGCCGCAGTTTTATCAATAATTCCCTCAACAAAGGCCGGATGACCAATATCATGCTGCTGCAGTTCCAGCTCTTTTAGCACTGGTAAAGCCCCAATATTATGAATCAGGGCAGCCAGTGCCATCACTTCTGTATTAAGGCTGCTTTGAGGGTGCCTGCCATTATAAAACTTAAGGCAGGCTACTGTAACACCTGCATAACGCACACTATTCTGCCAGATCACATCCATCCATTTACGTACCAGCTTATCCCGGCAGACAAACAGCTGTTCGATGGCCATGGCTGTAACCAAATCACGAATCTGGCTCAGGCCAATCCGGGTCACGGCCTGCTGTAAAGTCGTCACTTTGATTGTTCGTCCAAGAAATGCGCTGTTGGCTAATCGTATAATTCTTGCAGCCAGGGCTGGGTCATAACTGATGACATCTGCAATCTCCTGCAGGCTGATTGTTGGTTCAGCACACTTTCTTCTTACCTGCAGTACAATATCCGGTAAAGTGGGTAGTATAAGCGTATCGCTATGAAGCTTTTCCTCCAGAATATCAAGCAACATCTGTTCTGCAGACATATGTATCCCTCTTTCAGACCAACCGTTTTCCTCCGGCAGGAAAAGCGTAATTAAATTCCTGTGACAACAGCTACACCAGAACAACAAAAAATAAAGCCCATGATATGGCTGTCCCTATTCTTTGCCTGTTTTAGCAGATACTACAGCTATATTTACCATAGCATCAATTTCAGCCAGCAGGCTGCCAATCTCTTCAGTTTTTGCACTTCTGGCAGCAATTTCAAGCAAACCTGCCAGCCGGGTAATTTCAGGATGCCCCATACTACCGGCACTACCTTTAAGGCTGTGGGCGGCAAATGCCAGTTCTTGCCACGCCAGGTTCTGATAATACAGTGCTAATTCTGCATACAACCCAGGTAACTGCAACGTAAATTGTTGCTTCAACGCACGGATTGCCGGATCTTCAGCCAGTAATTGCATCAGCTTGTCATCTTCAGCATGTCCGGTATCAGCATACTGCGCCAGAACAGCCATAAAATCCTTCCGGACAACCGGTTTAGCCAGCACGGCCTGACAGCCGGCTTCACGATAACGTTCAACATCTTCCGTCATCACATTTGCAGTTAACGCTATCACCGGTACATTAATACCTGCATGGCGAATCAGGCGGGTTGCTTCTTCCCCACCCATCACCGGCATCTGCATATCCATAAATACCAGATCAAAATCTTCACTTAACAAGCGTTCTACCGCTTTGTGGCCATTATCCACAATAACAAACCCGGCATTAACCTGCTCCAGAATTAACTGCAGTAACAGCTGGTTATCGGGGTTATCTTCCGCTACCAGAACCCGGAGGGTATTTCCGGGTAATTTTGCCTGAACTTCATCAGGCAATTCTGTACGTTCAAAGCGATTCACCAGAGCAAGTTGCTGGTCAGCAAAGTTGAATACCAGTTCAAAACAACTACCAATACCTTTAACACTTTCCAGTAAGATATCACCGCGTATCTGCTGCATCAGCTTTTTGGAAATACACAACCCAAGGCCACTGCCACCAAAATTTCGCGTTACCGTAGCGTCTGCCTGCACAAATGGCTGGAAAATCCGGCTCTGCTCTTCAGGTGTCATACCGATACCGGTATCTTTTACTTTTATCGATAATTGCTGCTGCAGCACGTCGTAGCGAACGCTAATGATAATCTTACCTTTCTGGGTAAACTTTACTGCGTTACTGGTCAGATTGAGCAATACCTGTCTGAAACGTATGACATCCAGATACAACATGTCAGGTAGCGGAAACTGCCATTCAAGCAAGCACTCTATTTCTTTAGCCTCAGCCTGAATACGTGTCAGCTGATACACATCGTCAATCAGCGCCAGACAATTAAACTCTTCACGCTGTAATTCGAGTTTGTCAGCTTCAATCTTCGACAAATCAAGAATATCGTTAATCAAACCAAGCAGATGATCTCCACTTTTACGCACCCGCTGCAGATAATCATGTAATTTTTCTGGTTCATGCTCAATCAGAGCCTGTTCGCTGAAACCAATAATGGCTGTAAGCGGTGTACGGATTTCATGGCTCATATTTGCCAGAAAAACGCTTTTAAGACGGTTAGCCTGCTCCGCACTTTCACGGGCCAGAATAAGTTCCTGATTAGCAGCTGCCAGATCATCATTTGCCCTGGCCAGATCCTGGGTTCTTTTCAGGACTTTTTCTTCCAGTTGCTGCTTATAAGCCCGTTCTCTCTCGTGGTAAACCCGCAGTTGGCGTACCATCACATTAAAAGCGGCAAACATATCTCCCAGTTCATCCTGTCGGTTAACCTGCAACAGTGAAGAAAGATCACCCCGCCCTACAGCAGTTTTGGCTGCAGTCAGTTTTTTAATGGGATCAAAAATATGCTTAACCAGCAGCCAGTAAACCAGAACCGGCAGTAAAACGGTTACCAGAATAATCAGCAGCAACAACACCAGCGATAACCGTTGCTGCACTTCATACAATTCATCTTTACTTGTTCCTGATACAAGCAGGTAATTTCCAGGAACATTCTTTCCCAGCATCATTCTGTGCTGACCCAGTAATAATGCTTCAGTAAAGCTTTGTGCATTAACACTCTGCTGAATAGCACGGAAATTTGCAGGCGCAAAGGCACTGCCAATCAACGAACGGTTAGCTGCATAGCTGATGGTTCCGCCCTGATTAATCAGCAGAGTAACCTGGCTGTTAAAATTCTGCTGACTGACAATGTCATCAAGAATCTGAGGCTGAACAGCGACAACCAGATATCCCCATAATTTCCGGGGCTCGGTTAGGGAAGAAATATAAAGTTTACGGGCAAAGTAGAACTGCAGCGGCAATTCGTCGCTGTCTCGGGCCAGAAAAAAGCCGGATTCCTCCAGCATCCCCTGTAACGCCGAAAAGTATTTATTGCGAAACCGGTTGGGAATAACAGAGTTATCTGTAGCTTCCGGTTCAGTCAGAACATAATCTCCGTTCAACTGAATCAGCCTGATAGCAGTAATGGAAGGTTCTTCCAGTCTGAACTGCATTAGCTGGCGGGTAAGAGGAGCTTGTACATCCGCCGTGTTATAAAGCAGAAATTGACTGAGTCGAGGGCTCTGGGCAAGCATTTCCAGGCGGGTATGATGATACAGTACGGTTTCAGATAAACGTTGTTGCTGGCGTATCAGCTCACTTTCAACCTGATAAAATGCCTGCTGCTGCAGGTATTGCTTACTGTACTGCCAGGAAAGATACCCAAACAGTAACACGGGAAGCAACAACAGAGGCAGCATATAGGTAATTAATGTATCGCGTAACCTCATTGCACATCCGGCCTGCTGCAGTTTTTATAGTATTAGGGGTTATTTATCTTTGGTAATGAACACAAAGAATAACCAGCGAAATACTATTTAGCAACACCTAGTTAATGTCTGCACTGTACAGGGTTTTTATCCAGCGTTCTTCGGTTATAAAATTCCAGTGCCAGCGTTTCCATTCATCACCCAGCCCCAGCTCAACAACCTGTTGCTCTGTCAGCCCCTGGCTTTTTTGTAGCTGCACATAGGCCAGAGTACGCAGTAACATGTCAAGAAAGCGTTCAACCCCTGCACGGTCAGTAAG
>CAZXTH010000102.1:2431-4549 GCA_964643585.1 uncultured Pseudoalteromonadaceae bacterium | reverse complement strand
CCCCGGAATAACCTGAGTTTCTTCATTCATCAAAGCAATCAGACTGGTAACATTATCAATATA
This sequence comes from uncultured Pseudoalteromonadaceae bacterium, assembly GCA_964643585.1. Lineage (GTDB taxonomy): Bacteria > Pseudomonadota > Gammaproteobacteria > Enterobacterales > Alteromonadaceae > Alishewanella. The sequence goes on along the minus strand of CAZXTH010000102.1, from coordinate 4,486 downwards.
ACCGCTAACCGAACCACCATTGCTGGTATCGATAAAAGGGAAACGCTCAGCAAAAAGCAAATCTCCCATATGCACAACATTAGCTTCTTCAAACCAGACAACAATATCACCGTCGGTATGGCTTGGCGGCATATATTGCAAACGGACAGTGTGGCCATTCAACCGCAGTTTCAGCTGCTCACTGAATGTAGTTTTAGGCAGGCCCTCTTTTGGAAACTCCGGATTCGCTTGCAGGCGGCTATACACATTTTCATGAGCAATAATGTTGGCTTTAGCAGCAAGAGCGCGGTTACCACCGACATGATCACCATGCATATGCGTATTAACCAGAGTTGTTAAAGGTTTTCCTCCGCTAAGCTGATTAAGCTTGGCTTTGATTTTCTCTGCTAACTCGGCAAACTGAGCATCTATCAGCAATATGCCATCATCTCCTGTCAGAGCCGCCATATTGCCTCCAGCACCTGTCAGCATATGCAGATTATCCGTTAGCTGCACAGATTCAACCTGAACATCTTTGTAACGATCTGCCGCAACCGGCAAGGCAATGAAGGCTACTGCCAGCAAAAACCCGGACAATCTGTGCATAAACAATCTCCTGTTACGGTGTTAGGTAACTGAAAACAACGGCTCTGCATACCACAAAACCGTAGCAGCCATGCTTCAGATAATTTTATTCTGCTGCCAGGCTTTTTCCTTGTCGATACGTCTTTGGCGCTTCTCACAAGGCTCTTCACAATCGCAGGCTTTTTCTATACCCAGGGCGTCTAATCCGCCACAGCTACCGGCCAGGGTTTTGCGCTGAACAATATAACCCACCGCCATTGCTGCAACAACAATCAGCAGAAATGCAAACGTCACTAAGAAAATAACCATTATTTACCTCTGTTCATTCAGATAAGGCTTAAAAGCGTCACTGGCAAGCTCATCAAAACCAGTATCTGTTTTTACAATAATCATCGCTGCCAGCTGGTGCTGATTGGCAAACTCCAATGCTTCTTTCTCATCAAGTACCATTAATACTGTAGCATATCCGTCTGCTGTCATCGATGAAGGATGCAGCACCGTTACTGATACAGTGCGGTGTTGAATTGGCTTGCCGGTCCGCGGATCAAGAAGGTGCGAATAACGTATACCGTCTTCTTCAAAGTAATTCCGGTAATCACCGGAAGTCGCTATCGCCATATCACCTGGAGCTAATACACGCTGTGCAGAACGCCCAGACACAACTGGCTTTTCAATCGCAATACGCCAGGGAGCTTCAGGTTTCTTGCCCTTAATCCGCATCTCACCGCCAATATCAACCAGATAGTTATCTATATTGTGGCTTTCCAGTACATTTGCAACCTGATCGACGCCATACCCCTTGGCAATAGTCGACAAATCAATCGCTACCCGGGGGTCAACTTTTGCCAAACCATCCTCTGTCAAACGCAGTTTGGATAAACCGACATGACTGCGAAGCGCATCAATCTGTTCTTGCTCCGGGGCATGTGTGATACGTCCTTTTGGGCCAAATCCCCATAAATCAACAAGGGGCCCGACGGTAATATCAATAACCGGCGACTGCGCACCAATACGCAACGCTTCTGCCACAACCTTACGCAAAGCATCGGAAACAGGAATTACATCAGTAGTTTGCTGTCGATTAAAACGAACCAGTTCAGAATGCTCGCGGTAGGTGGACATCTGATCATTAATCAATTCAAGCTCAGCATCTACTTCCCGCTGTAATTGCTCAGGTTCAATAAGATTGTCCGTATAAAATTTCAGTGTGTAGTAGGTTCCCATAGTGCGGCCATTGAGCACATACTCCTGCTCTTTCTGCACTGCCGGGCTGCAAGAAACTAAAATGGCCAGCCCGGTAAGGGCCAGCCAGTATGCTAAAAATCTGTTCCGTTTCATTTATGTTTCCGGATAGCACAAGGGGCAGCCAAGCTACCCCTTGTTTTCAGTTAGCCACCGAAGTCGTCTAACAGGATGTTTTCGTCTTCGACACCAAGCTCTTTGAGCATATTGATCACAGCTTTGTTCATCATCGGTGGACCACGCATATAG
>CAZXTH010000102.1:0-2421 GCA_964643585.1 uncultured Pseudoalteromonadaceae bacterium | reverse complement strand
GCCCCATAACAAGAAAAGCGGGGCTGCCATAAGCAGCGCCGCTTTAAAAGCTTTTCTGATGTTACGAAAATTATCCGCCAAAATCATCAAGCAGGATGTTCTCATCTTCTACGCCCAGATCCTTCAGCATTTTGATCACCGAAAAAGTCATCATCGGCGGACCGCACATATAGAATTCGCAGTCTTCCGGTGCTTTATGATTTTTCAGATAGTTCTCATACAACACATTGTGAATAAAGCCGGTATATCCCGTCCAGTTATCTTCTGGCTGTGGGTCAGACAACGCCACATGCCATTCAAAGTTATCATTCTCAGCTGCCAGCATATCGAAATCTTCTACATAGAACATTTCACGCTTAGAGCGGGCACCATACCAGAAAGACATTTTCCGTTTGGATTTCAGGCGGCGTAACTGGTCGAAAATATGTGAACGCATTGGAGCCATACCTGCGCCACCACCAATAAAGACCATTTCAGCTTCGGTATCTTTGGCAAAGAACTCACCAAACGGACCTGAAATTGTTACCTTATCGCCAGCTTTCAGACTCCAGATATAGGAAGACATTTTACCGCAAGGCAAGCTCAGGTTGTTTGGCGGCGGAGAGGCAATCCGAACGTTCAGCATAATAATGCCTTCTTCTTCCGGGTAGTTAGCCATGGAATATGCACGGATAGTTTCTTCATCCACTTTCGATTCCAGGCTGAAGAAGTTAAAACGCTCCCAGTCACCACGGAATTGTTCAGGAATATCGAAATCTTTATATTTTACATGGTGAGCAGGGGCTTCAATCTGAATATAGCCACCAGCACGGAAAGGTACAGACTCACCATCAGGGATGGCCAGCTTCAGCTCTTTAATGAAAGTAGCTTTGTTATCATTAGAGATAACTGTACATTCCCATTTCTTGATACCGAAAACTTCTGGCTCAACTTCGATTTCCATATCAGTTTTAACTGATACCTGACAAGCCAGACGGCAACCCTCACGGCGTTCGCCTTTGGTTAAATGGCCAAACTCTACCGGAATAGCTTCACCACCACCTGAATGCACATGCACGCGGCACTGGCCACATGAGCCACCGCCACCACAGGCAGAAGATAAAAAGATACCTTTATTTGCCAACACACCCAGCAGTTTACCGCCCGCATTCGCACGGATGGCTAGTTCAGGGTCACCATTTATACCGATGGTAATTTCACCACTGGATACCAGTTTGTTTCTGGCGACCAGAATAACCACCACCAGAACCAGCATCATCAGAGTTAACATGCCAACGGCAAGATAAATTTCTTGCATTGATATTTCCTTTTACTGCGAATACTTACAGCGAAACGCCTGAGAAAGACATAAAGCCTAACCCCATCAGGCCAACCATCAGAAAGCGAGACCCCAGGCCACGTAAGCCAGCAGGTATATCTGCATACTTCAGTTTTTCACTGACAGCAGCTAATACCGTAATAGCCAAAGCCCAGCCTACTCCGCTACCAAAGCCGTACACCACGCTTTCAGAGAAATTGTAGTCACGCTCAACCATAAACATTACACCACCGAAAATTGCGCAGTTAACTGCGATTAACGGCAGAAATATCCCCAGCATGTTGTAAAGTGCAGGAGTGTATTTATCCATGATCATTTCAATAATCTGTACCAGTGCAGCGATCACACTGATATAAACTATTAAGCCAAGGAAGCTTAAATCCGTTTCAGGAAAGCCCGCCCAGGACATAGCGCCAGGTGCCAGAATAAATTTATAGATCAGGTTATTTACCGGAACAGAAATGGTCAGTACCGCAATAACAGCATACCCCATCATCATCGCCGTTTTGATCTGCTTGGAGATAGCGATAAAGGTACACATACCCAGGAAAAACATCAGTGCCAGGTTTTCAATAAAAACCGAGCGAACAAACAAACTAATATAATGTTCCATCGACCAACCCCTTAAGATTTATCTACCTGTTCCGGGCGCCATGTACGCACACCCCAGATCAGTAAGCCGATAATAAAGAACGCACTTGGTGGCATCAGCAGAATACCCACAGGCTGATACCAGCCGCCGTTGCTGATCAGAGGCAGAATTTCTGCACCAAATATTGTGCCTGAACCAAAAAGCTCACGGATAGTTGCAACAGCCATCAATAACAGGCTGTAACCCAGACCGTTACCAATGCCATCCAGGAAGCTCATTACCGGAGGGCTTTTCATTGCATAAGCTTCGGCGCGTCCCATAACGATACAGTTAGTCATAATCAGGCCAACGAATACTGATAACTCTTTTGACAGGCCGTAGGCATAAGCTTTCAGTACCTGATCAACAACGATAACCAGAGACGCAATAATCACCATCTGCACAATCATCCGGATACTCGCCGGAATATGATTACGGATCAGTGAGATAAAAAAGCTGGAAAATGCTACGG
>CAZXTH010000101.1:5960-10006 GCA_964643585.1 uncultured Pseudoalteromonadaceae bacterium | reverse complement strand
CTGTTTTTGCCTTGCATAAGCTTTGTTCGCGAGATCTGAAACAGGTTCTAAGCAGGCCATGTCCAGCAGGAAAGCTGGACATGAGCTTATAGGGACATATTCACAGCGTGTCTGCGTGAACGAGCCCTTTTCCACTACCACCTTGCTATTCTGTTTTTACCAGGCATTTTATTTCTGCGCGACAGCTTCCGGGTCAACCACAACAGTACCAATGTCTGCGGTTTCTTTGCTGGTTAATACCTGCTTCAACTGTGCTTCGTCCAGTTCACCTTCCCAGCGGGCGACAACGATGGTCGCAACGGCATTGCCGACGAAGTTGGTCAACGCCCGGCATTCAGACATAAAACGGTCGATACCCAGAATCAGGGCCATACCGGCTAATGGTACTGAAGGCACTACGGAAAGAGTCGCAGCCAGTGTAATAAAGCCTGCCCCGGTAATACCGGCTGCGCCTTTGGAGCTCAGCATGGCAACCAATAACAGCAGAATTTGCTGGCTAAGTGTTAGTTCAATATCCATTGCCTGAGCAATAAACAGGGATGCCAGCGTCATATAGATATTGGTGCCATCAAGGTTGAATGAATAACCGGTTGGTACAACCAGGCCAACAACCGAACGTTTGCAGCCGGCTTTTTCCATTTTGTTCATCAGGCCAGGCAGGGCTGCTTCTGATGAAGAGGTTCCCAGCACCAGCAGCAGTTCTTCTTTGATATAGCGGATTAATGCCAGAATAGAAAAACCGTTGTAGCGGGCAACAGCGCCAAGTACGACAAGAACAAACAGCAGCGAGGTGATATAGAACGTCATAATCAGCATTGCCAGATTGGCAACGGATGAAATGCCATATTTACCGATAGTAAAGGCCATGGCACCGAAAGCACCGATTGGTGCCGCTTTCATCAGGATTGCTACCAGCTTGAAGATCGGGAACATTAATGAGTGCATAAAATCGGTAATCGGCTTGCCGTGCTCGCCAACCATACCGAGTGCAATACCGAACAACACAGAGAAGAACAAGACTTGCAGAATATCGCCACTGGCAAAAGCGCCTACGACAGTGGAGGGAATAATGTTCATCAGGAAACCGGTAATGGTTTGCTCATGGGCTTTAGAGGCATAACCGCTTACGGCATTGGCATCCAGTGATGCCGGGGAGATATGCATGCCTGCACCAGGTTGTACGACATTGGCGACAACCAGCCCGATAATTAATGCCAGTGTTGAAAACACCAGAAAGTAAATCATTGCCTTACCGGCAACGCGGCCTACTTTTTTCATATCGCTCATACCGGCAATACCGGTGGTTACTGTTAAAAAGATAACCGGAGCAATAATCATTTTAACCAGTTTAATAAACGCGTCGCCCAGAGGCTTTAGTTCTTCGCCGACCGAAGGCCAGAAATGTCCCAGTGCGATGCCGGCGATAATGGCGACCAGAACCTGAAAATAGAGATGGCGGTAAAATGGCAGACGAATGGCTTTGTCTGCCAGAGCTGAGCTGTTGATCATGATTTTCTCCTGTACCCTGTATTTTTTGTTAGGTGTTGGACTGGCGTGGTTGCGCTGTCTTGAGAAGTATCTGGCAATTGCTATGCCATCAGTTTTTGTTTTTCAATATCATGAAATATAAGGGTTATTCTAAATTCCCCCTGTGCTTTTCTGATTGTTTGTGTGGATTTCCGCATAGGTTTTTTCTGACTTGTGTGGAAAATGACTCAGCAGTAAAGATATGACTGGGGCTTTGGGTTTGTTCCAGATCAAAAGCAGTATTGTTTGCTACGGTAGAATGCCGCCTTTGCTGTTTTATTTACGAACGAACATGTTTAAACCTGAATTACTTTCTCCTGCCGGCAGCCTGAAAGCCATGCGACTGGCTTTTGCATACGGTGCTGATGCCGTGTACGCCGGGCAACCACGTTATAGCCTGCGGGTTCGGAACAATGAGTTTGATTTAGCAACTCTGGCTACCGGTATTGCTGAAGCTCATTCCCTGGGTAAACGGCTTTATGTGGTGGTAAATATTGCGCCCCATAACAGTAAGTTAACCCGCTTTGTTGAAGATATGGCACCGGTTGTGGCATTACAGCCGGATGCGCTTATTGTGTCTGATCCCGGTGTGATTTATCTGTTACGCCAGCATTTTCCTGCTATGCCATTACATTTGTCGGTACAGGCAAACACCGTGAATTGGGCAGCTGTACAATTTTGGCAGCAGATTGGTGTTGAACGGGTCATTCTGTCGCGGGAGTTGGCGCTGGAAGAAATTTCCGAAATTCGCAGCAAAGTACCAGAGATGGAACTGGAAGTATTTGTCCATGGCGCATTATGTATGGCGTATTCCGGACGTTGTTTGTTGTCGGGGTATATCAATAAGCGTGATCCGAATCAGGGTGCCTGTACCAATGCTTGTCGCTGGCCTTATCAGGTTCATGCTGCTACTGAAGATGATGCCGGGCAGTTTAAACCTATCAGTACCCCAGCGTTGCTGGAAGAACAAGGCCGGCCAGGTGAACTGATGGCTATTGATGAAGACATGCACGGCACATACATTCTGAATTCTAAAGATTTACGGGCAGTAGAACATGTGCCATTGCTAACCCGGATGGGAGTGCACTCACTGAAAATCGAAGGGCGTACAAAATCGCCTTATTACGTAGCGCGTACTGCGCAGGTTTACCGTAAAGCGATTGATGATGCAGCTGCCGGTTTAGCGTTTGACTCCTCTTTGCTGACAGAGCTTGAAGGGATGGCTAACCGCGGTTTTACCGAAGGCTTTTTACGCCGGCATGTGCCACAGGCTACCCAGAATTACGACACTAACCATAGTGTAGGTGAGCAGTTATTGGTTGGGGAGTTTATAAGCACGCCGGATGAACAGGGATATGCAGTGGTAGAGGTAAAAAACCGCTTTGAAATAGGTGACCAATTAATGCTGATGAGCCCGGCAGGCAACCGTTATTTCAGGCTGGAAGCTATGTTAAATAGCGATAATCAGCCAATTAGTGTGGCTCCCGGGGCCAGTTATCAGGTCAGAATTCCGGTACTGGCAAGTGACCAGCTACAGTATGCAATGTTGCTGAAACAGCTGCCGTCCCAACAGATTACCGTTAATGTGATAGATGCTGCCGCAACATGCCAGCCGTAATTGAAGTCAGCTGTATTAACTGTGATATGTGTTTGCCGGAGTGCCCCAATCAGGCCATCTTTTTTGGTGAAAAACATTATCAGGTCGATGAAAGCCTTTGCACAGAGTGTGAAGGCTTCTATGACAACCCTACCTGTATTGCTGTTTGCCCGATAGATTGCATTGAACTGGTACCGGCAGCAGAGTAAGAACCTGTTTTTGCCTTGCATAACCTTCGTTCGCGAGATCTGAAACAGGTTCTAAGAATGGCTGGTAAAAGAAGTTATTTCTTTGCCAGCTCGATAATTTCACTGGCTGTTTTACCATGAATCTTTTTATTCAGGGCGTCTTCCGGACTTTTACCTTCTTTAACGGCCTCCATCGCGACTGTAAGGGTAAGCAGACCCAGTGACATGGCAAAGTCTTCCTTTTCTTTTTTAGATAACTTTTCCTCTATTTTAGCAACTGATTTTTTGAAGGCTTCATCTGAGCTGGTATCAATTTTAGGTTCGCCACATGCTGCAAGTCCTGCTGCCAATACAAGAATCAGCGAGAGTTTTTTCAGATTCATCATAGTGTTTCCTGCGGATTAATAAGGTTTGAATTACTTTTGTATCCAGCCCGAGTATAGCGTTATCCGGCCAAAAAACAGAGAACAGCTCAGCTGGTTACCCGGCCAGCGTGCAAATCCTGTAAATACTATATTAGCTATTAGTCTAGGGTCTGTTGATCCTTTGATATGGCACACCTATTATCCTGCGCTTTCTATTTACATAAGAACAGAAGATGTCTGAAAATCAACACCTCCCGTACCATGAATTGCATAAGCCCCGAAAGGAGTTTGCCAGCAGAGCTGAATATCTGGAACACGAACTGACGATAATGGAGCCAAGGCGCTGGCGCCTTAATTTGCCGTTACGCG
>CAZXTH010000101.1:0-5950 GCA_964643585.1 uncultured Pseudoalteromonadaceae bacterium | reverse complement strand
TTGGGGCATAAACTTACCATTTCGTGATTATCGTTTTGAATTTGAAGATTTAGTACCGGCAATGGCAGCTACTATCGGTAAGATTGTCATGGTAGCTGCGATTGTGGCTGCATTTGCTACGCCGCTTGGATTATCACGCGATTTTGTTATTGAAAACGTGCGTTATGAAATGCTGATTGCGGCAATATTCTTTGTGATTTTATTCTCCGGTGTATTTAACCCAAGAGCCAATTTACCTGGTACTCACGGCATGCTCATTCCGCTTATTCCACTGATTGTGGCTTCAGGCGGGCACCCGATAGCATTAGGAATTATGGTCGGTGTGCTGGGATTTATTCTTGGTGTGATGCGAGGTGGCAGCTTGATGGCTAAGCTGACAGGCAACGGTGTTTGTGGCGGTTTACTGCTATATCTTGGCTTTATTGGTATGGCCGCACAGATTAAAGTGCTGTTTAACTGGGCCGACAGCTTTGGCATGGGGTATATCGCTTTTGTGGTTACGCTTAGTGTCATTCTGATGTATGCCTATCTTGAGCATATAAAAATGCGCTGGCTGGCAATTCCATTGGGATCTGTACTGGCTGCCTGTATTGCGCTTGCTCTGGGAGCACCTTTTGAATTTACTACTGAGCCGGGTATTCCTAATCTTAATCCGCTGTACTGGTGGGGAGATGATACCGGCTGGCAACTGGGGTTGCCTCAGCTGCATCATTTTATTGCTGTTGCGCCTTTTGCCATTCTGGCGATAGCGATGTGGTCACCTGATTTTATCGGTCACCGGATATTTCAGGAGCTGAATTACCCGGCAAACACCCGTAAAGTTCTGATGGATATTGATGACACTATGTGCCTGACGGCTGCCCGGCAAATTACAGGAAGCGTACTGGGTGGTGGTAATCTGGCATCGTCATGGGGAACCTATATGATCCCGGCAGCGATTGCTAAACGGCCAATACCAGCAGGCGCAATACTGACCGGTTTACTATGTGTTATTGCTGCAATTTGGGGTTACCCAATGGACCTGGCAATATGGCCACCCGTGTTGTGTGTCGCTTTAATGGTTGGGGTGTTGCTGCCGCTGCTGGAAGCCGGGATGCAGATGACACGTGAGGGTAAAACCACTCAGTCAGCAGCAGTTGTTATCTTTTCTTCAGCTCTGGTAAACCCTGTATTTGGCTGGTCACTGACGGTACTGCTGGATAATCTGGGTTTAATTGGAGATAAAGAACGCGGCAAAACGCTGGGCCGTGCCGGGCGCTGGGTTATTCCTGTTATTGTGTTTGCAATACTTTGCAGTGTCATGGCTGCGATTGGGATGTTTCCGGGAATTCCGGCATTGCTTGAGAAATTCAGAGTCCTTAGTTAACTGACCCTAAAACCTGCCCTGATGAATATATCAGGGCAGTGAGTGCTATAACATTTTACAGCCAGCGTTCAAATTCTGCCGTGGGAACTGCTGGTGAAAACAAGAACCCTTGTCCGATATGGCAACCCGCCTGTAACAGGAAATTCAGCTGAGCCTGATGTTCAACACCTTCGGCAATCACATCCAGCCCCAGAGCCTGTGCCATGGCAATAATGGCTCTGGCAATCTGGCCATCACCCGGGTTATCTGGCAGGTTAGTGACAAAGCTGCGATCAATCTTCAGGCAGTTTATTGGCAGATGGCGTAAGTATGATAAAGAAGAATAGCCGGTGCCAAAATCATCAATCGACAGTCTGAGACCAAGCCGCCTTAACTGGGTTAGTAGCTGTAGCGTGTAATCCGCTTGCTCAGGAATCAGGCAGCTTTCTGTCAGCTCCAGCTCAAGTAACTCAGGTGAGATTCCTGTGTATTGCAGAATATTTTGCAGGCGTGGCAGAAAATATTGATCAGACAATTGTATTGCGGAGATATTGACCGCAACAGGTACAGCTTTGTGACCCCAGTCGCTGAGTTGCTGGCAGACCTGCTGCAGTACCCAGTCTCCCATCTGATTTATCAGCCCCAACTTTTCTGCTAATGGAACAAAACTACCTGGAGAGATATAGCCCTGCTTGTCATCATGCCAGCGTAATAAAGCTTCAGCACTGTGCAACTGGCCAGTACCAAGCAGTATTTTGGGCTGATAGTGCAGCTGCAGGCTTTGCTGGCGCAAAGCCTGCCGTAAAGCTTGTTCAAGGTGGAGTGCTTTTCGTTGCTGCTGTCCCAGCAAATCATTGTAGAACGCGTATTGGTTACGGCCGCTTTCTTTTGCCTGATACATTGCTGCATCGGCGTGTTTCAACAGTTGCTCTGCATCCTTACCATGTTGCGGATAAACACTGATACCGATACTGGCCGTAAGGAACAGCTCATGCTGGTTAATCTGTAATGGTTGTTCGAATTGCGTAACAATTCTTTTGGCCAGTTGTTCTGCATCGTTGAGGTTTTCACATTCGGGAACCAGAATCGTGAATTCGTCACCCCCGAGCCGTGCTGCAGACTCCCCGGCCCGCAGGGTTTTACTCAGGCGGTGAGCCACTTCTTTCAGTGTTGCATCACCGGCCTGATGGCCCAGGGTATCGTTGATGCGTTTGAATAAATCGAGATCCAGAAATAAAACCACCATCTGATGATTGTGCCGCCGTGCGTTTGCCAGTGCTAATTGCAGGCGATCGAGAAATAAACGGCGGTTGGCCAGGCAGGTCAGTTCGTCAAAATAGGCCAGAGTATGAATTTGCTTCTCTTTGGTTTTCCGGTCAGTCATATCACTGAAAATAGCGGCAAACTGGTTAATATTACCTTGTTCGTCTTTGATGGCGCTGACAGATAACCACTCAGGGTAAACCTCACCGTTTTTACGGCGATTCCAGATTTCGCCATGCCAGTGGCCCTGACGAAATAATTCAGACCACATGTCCTGATAAAAAGCCTGATCATGTTTGCCGGAGCTGAGCATTGCCGGTGTATTGCCAATAGCCTCAGCTTCGGTATAGCCGGTCAGACGGGTAAAGCTGGGATTTACAGACTGGATGACGCCATTGGCGTCGGTAATCATGATAGCGTCAAGTGAAGCTTCAATAACTTTATGAGCCAGACGCAGGTGATCAGCTGAAGTGCGCAGCGCCAGATCCCGGGCACTGAGAGCGGCTTTTAACTGATTAACGTAAGTGTGCTCAACACTGATCAGGATGTCATTGTAAGAGAGCAGGCCACATAGCTCTCCGCTCATATCTGTGATACCAAGGTGCCGGTAGTTATGTTGTTTCAGCAAACCAACAGCATGGAGCAGACTGGTTTCCTGATTAATACTTAACAATGGTGAGCGGGCCAGATCCGACACTTTGCCTGTTTGTTTGCCACTGGCCAGCATAGCAATCAGGTCACGTTCGGTAATGATGCCGGTTGTATCATCACTGAAGCGGACAATCGCAGCATCAGTATTATACTGCAACATACTCTGGATTGCGGTGTCGATGTCGAGTTCTGCACTGAGTTGCAGCGGTTGGCGTGTAATGGTGGAGCCGACATTACGGAACATCAGGTAATACTCAATACGCTGATGGCGGATGATATCGGTTTGGGTAAGAATGCCTGCAGGTTGCATTTCTTTGTTTCGTACAACCAGACGGCGTAGCCGCTTTTGTTTCATCAGAGTGGCAGCATCTGTTATGGTACAACTGTAATCGACACCGATAACCGGGCTGCTCATAAACTGACTGACAGGGCGGGTTAGCATGTCTGGATCGCTAAGTGCCAGTTTTTTTGCGTCAGATTCTGTCCAGATCCCCTGAATATGTTCAGGCGTACCAATTAAAATACAGCTAATCTGTTGTTGATACATCTGACTTGCAACTTGCTGCAATGTCGTCTCAGGTGGGCAGCAAACCAGAGTTTTGCTGATCAGCTCTCCTGCTACCAGTTCATTATCGTAGCCAGGGAAAGACTGTTGTAAGTTTTGGTTTGCTAGCATAGATAACGAGACTCAATGTCAGTGTTCCGGGAGCTCAGTTTAACGGATTTTTTATTACCGTGTTTTGATCCAGCGCATAATAGTTCTGGCAGCAGTATTTTCTGACATAAAAGCATGAGTAAATACGGGAAAACTGAAAGGTACATTAACTATTGCTAACAGTTTTTTGCTATACAAAAACTTGTGGTTTTTTTAAACTATTATGTAACTTTTTACTTATGGCTACTTTGCCTGAGAAGCTTGTTATTTCTGGCTTTTTCATGGTGTTTAATAGAAGTTTCACTTGATTACATACAGGCATGTATGTATATTGCGGCCCTATTCTGGCCGTATTTTTATTTATGCTTCGGTATGACGTTATCGGAAGGAGTTGTTATGCAAATGAATAAGAAGCTGGTTTTTGCCGGCATCGTCGCATTGGGTCTTGCTGGATGCAGCCAGCCGGAGCCTTCAGCAGCCGGCAATGGTGGTGCGCCAGCTCCGGAAGTAGGAGTTGCCACTCTGCAGTCACAGGCTCTTGGGCTGACAACTGAACTTCCGGGCAGAACGACTGATTTTCGTCAGGCTGAAGTCCGGCCACAGGTCAGTGGTATTCTGCAAAAACGCCTTTTTACAGAAGGTGAGCAGGTTGAAGCCGGACAAGTACTGTATCAGATTGATGCTGCTCCTTATCAGGCTGCACTGAACAGCGCAGAAGCTGCTCAGGCTCGTGCTAAGGCTTCGCAACATAATGCCAAACTGAAGGCAGATCGTTTTAAGGGACTTCTCAATAGCAAAGCTGTCAGCCAGCAGGACAACGATGATGCTCAGGCTGCATTGTTGCAGGCAAATGCTGATGTAGCCAGCGCCGTTGCTGCAGTGGAAAGTGCCCGTATTAACCTGGAATACACCAAGGTTCGTGCTCCTATCAGTGGCCGGATTGGCCGTTCATCAGTAACTGAAGGTGCTTTACTGACAGCTAATCAGGCCCAGGTTCTGGCGACTATTCGTCAGTTGGATCCTATTTATGTCGATTTAACCCAGTCCAGCAGTGAATTACTGAAGCTGCGCCGCCAGTTAAGCCAAGGCAATCTGCAGACAAAAGACCAACATGAAGTTGTGCTATTGCTGGATGATGGTTCGAAGTATGAGCATCAGGGAACACTGCAGTTTTCAGAAGTGAATGTTGACCCTAGCACTGGCATGGTAACACTGCGTGCCGTATTCCCTAACTCTGATGGTCAATTACTGCCGGGTATGTTTGTACGCGCAATAGTTGAACATGCTGTTGATCCTCAGGCGATTCTGGTACCTCAGGTTGCTGTCAGTCGTACCCCTAAAGGTCAGGCGATGGTTATGCTGGTAACTGGCGAGAACAAAGTCGAAGCCCACATTATTGAAGTTGGCAATGCTGTTGGTGATAAGTGGCAGGTGGTATCTGGTTTGTCAGCCGGCGATAAAGTAATCGTAGCGGGTTTACAGAAAGTTCAGCCGGGTGCCACTGTCCGTACCGTAGAATCTTCAGCCACTGCACAACAGTAAGGAGCAGTACAGATTATGGCGAATTTTTTTATAAGCCGACCCATTTTCGCCTGGGTGATCGCGATTGTGATCATGCTGGCGGGATTGTTGTCGATTAAAGAGCTACCGGTAGAACAGTATCCGCGTATTGCTCCTCCCGCTGTGACTATCAGCGCTAACTATCCGGGAGCTTCTGCCCGTACTGCAGAGGATGCGGTTACTCAGGTTATCGAACAGGCTATGAATGGTATCGATAACATGATGTATATGTCTGCACAGAGTGATTCTGTTGGTAATGTTACTATTACGCTGACATTCGAAACAGGTACTGACCCTGATATTGCTCAGGTTCAGGTGCAGAACAAACTGCAACAAGCTATTCCTTTATTACCACAGGAAGTTCAGCAGCAAGGTGTAAGAGTTGCTAAGTCTAACGGCAGCTTCCTGATGGTTATTGGTTTTATTTCTGAAGATGGCAGTATGACCCGCGAAGATATTTCTGATTTCGTGGTCAG
>CAZXTH010000100.1:0-10085 GCA_964643585.1 uncultured Pseudoalteromonadaceae bacterium | reverse complement strand
AAGATGGCTTATTACGGGCAGCAACAATTGGTGGCTTCTCAGCAGGTTTTTGTACAGCACCAGCAAAATCTGGCGCACTTGATGATACAGCCGGGGCTGGCTGGGTCTGTTGTCAAATCCAGTTCGGGGGGCTATTTAAGTACAGTTTCCGAGCTTGGAGCGATGCCTGTCTGCACGGAAGAATTTGAGCTGATGCCACAGACTGCATCTTGTACCTTATTATTACTGACGACTACGGGCGGGCTGACAACAGAGCGGCAATTGGTACGTTACCACAGTCTGATACTGCTCAGGTATTCGGATGAGTCTGCACAATGTACAGCCTGTGCCCGCGCAATCTTACTGGCGACCTATGCCGATGAAAGCGGAGAATTTTGATGGTAGCTAAAGCAGGGTTCAGTTTACTGGAGTTGCTTATTGTACTTGCAATAACCAGTATGCTGGCTGCAGTAAGTTTTCCGTTATATCAGGAATATTTATATCGAAGTTATCGGCTAGAGGCCATGCAGCAACTGCTATTACTGGCAAATAAACAAGAGCTGTGGCTGGCTGATTATGGTCGTTATCAATCAGATTTGAGTATTCTGGGGTATACCGCTACAGATAAAGCGCCTTTTTATTATAGTGTTGAATTGATAGCTCAGGGGCTTGGGTACCAGCTAAGAGCTGAAGCGGTTCAGGCACCCATGAAGGAGCGAAGTTGCCGGGTGCTATTGCTTAGCCATTCAGGTAAGCGTGATGCGCTTCCTATTGATGATAATTGCTGGCTATAACTGTTGTGGGCATGCGGTGCCATAGAATACCAGCCGTTGCCTGCCAGCCTGATTCAGCGTCAGCCGGTAATGCCACAAGAGCTGTTCTGGCGGACAGTAATAAAAGGTTCCGTTTTCCAGAGCATCCAGGCTGCCATCATGGCGAAAACTGAGCTGGTTCCGGTTATAAAAAAGCTGATGCAGGTTGGGTTTTTCCGGCAACTGTTGCAGTAAATGAATGCTGTTATCCGGTAAGGTTTGCAGTATTTGTAATTGGGGCAGATTCCAGTCTGGCTGACAATGCTCAGATAGCACCGGGCATATAATAATTGTCTGCCGTGACGTGACTGCCAGTGTTCTGGCATAACTAAGATGTTGTGAAAGGGACTGTAAATAGTGATCTGCCCGCATCCTGTGCTGTAACTGGCTGAAAGCCGGCGCACCAGTGGCCAGTAACAAACTGCTGAGCAATAGTACGATTAAAAGCTCTGTCAGGGTAAAGCCATGCTGAACCATACAGACTCCACTGCAATGCTAATTGTATCAGTGTAGTCTGTATAGTCTTTTTTGTTAACTTTAAATTTACTTTATGAGGTTTTAATCGTAAATAGTTGGGATGGGCTGACGTTTATGCTGGGTTTGCAAATAAATTTCTGTCAGACGCTGGCGTACCTGTTCTGTCACCTGCCGCCCCTCCAGGAAATCGTCTATTTCTTCATAGGTGATACCCAATGCCATTTCATCCGCTTTTTGTGGGTTTAAGCACTCAAGATCGGCGGTTGGAATTTTATTAACCAGCTGCTCTGGTGCTCCCAGTGTTTTTCCTACTAATCTGACCTGACGTTTGCTCAGGCCAAATAAGGGAGCAAGATCACAGGCGCCATCGCCCCATTTGGTATAAAAGCCGGTAATATTCTCGGCAGAATGATCTGTTCCTAATACCAAACCACTTAACAGTGCTGCGATATGATACTGAATAATCATCCGGGTTCTGGCTTTTACATTGCCTTTGGCAAAGTCGATACGTAATTCAGATGCTTTACCTAACCCCTGAGCTGCCATGGCACTCCAGGTTGCCTGGTGAATAGCGTCAGCTCCGGGCTGGACATTAACCGATAAGGCTTTGGTTGGTTTGATAAAGTCCAGCGCCAGCTGAGCTTCTTCTTCATCTTTCTGAGCTGCGTATGGTAAGCGTACTGCGATAAACTGATAGCCGCCATTATGCTGCTGATTCAGCTCGTCTACAGCAAGTTGTGCCAGCTTGCCGCACGTGGTGGAGTCGATGCCGCCGCTGATTCCCAGCACTAGCGTTTTGATACCGCTGGTTGTGAGCTTTTGTTTGATAAAATCGACCCGGCGGCGGATTTCTTCCTGCGGATCTATCTGGGGTTTTACCCGCATTTCGGCAATAATTCGTTGTGCGTCCATTATCTCAGCCTCAGAAAAAAGAGGTTTTATATTAACACGCCACAAGTGCGGCTCAAGTAATTCTCGCTAAACTGCTGAAGCCTGAGCGGGCTTGTATTATACTGCCAGCGGCAGTTCTCAGTGATAAAACACAGGTATCTCAGATGAAAAAAATTGAAGCGATTATCAAGCCATTTAAACTGGACGATGTACGTGAAGCACTGGCTGAAATTAATGTAACCGGTATGACAGTTACCGAAGTAAAAGGCTTTGGACGGCAGAAAGGCCACACTGAGCTATACCGTGGTGCAGAGTATATGGTGGATTTTTTGCCTAAGGTTAAGCTGGAAATCATTGTTACTGATGATCAGGTAGAACGTTGCGTTGACGCTATTATGAAAACCGCCCAGACTGGTCGTATTGGAGACGGTAAGATTTTTGTCTTTAATGTTGAGCGTGTATTGCGTATCCGTACTGGCGAAGAAGATGAGGATGCGATATAAAGACGTTATATTTTGTTAACTAGGTGATACTTAGTGTATTTGAAAAAATTCACTATGCTAATTGGGGCTCTACTGGTTGGATGCAGTCAAACCGGAATGCTGCAACCTGTTTTACCAGAAGTTCCTCATTCAATATTGCTGTCCAATGTTGATATTCCGGTACCGTTGTATTCAGAAATTTTTACTCTGACTGATGCTCAGCAAGCAGAGTTTATGGCATATTTTAACTCTGAAGAGAGAATGCATATCCCCGCGCATATGCGGTTATATCAATTTTTAGCTGCTGATTTTAGCCGTTTCAATTACATGGGGAAAAACTACACCGCAAGTGAAGCTTATGCTAATAAAAGCGGCAATTGTATGTCTCTTGCTGTGCTAACTAAAGCATTAGCAGATCATGCGGGTATAAAAATAGAGTTCCAGAGTATTGTTTCCGCTCCTGTTTATAATATGGATAACAGCTATATGCTGGCATCCGATCATGTAAGATCATTTTTATATGATCCTGACTTTATTGAGAAAAGTGGTGTAACTTATTTTGTTAAACCTCATGTTGTAATTGATTATTTCCCTTCTTCAGGAGATATTCCTGGCCCCCGTATCAGTGAAAATACTTTTATCGCAATGTTTTATCGTAATCTGGCAGCTGATGCTTTACTGGAAGAGCAGTATGAATATGCTCTTGCATTGTTACGAACAGCTTTAGAATATGATGCTACGTATGGTGCAGTTATTAATCTGGTTGCAGTACTACATCGCCGGTTACAGCAACCTGACCTTGCGGAGATGTTTTATCTTTATGGCTTAGATGTTTCAACAACTAAAGCTTCTCTGCTTAGCAATTATGCTGTTTTACAGTATGAAAATGGAAATCCTGAGATAGCGGAAGAATTGCTTCAAAGCCTTAAGCAGCAAAATGATAAAGACCCATATTTATGGTTAACCTTTGGGAAGATAGCTTTGCATAAAAAGCAGTTTAATGAAGCCATACTCCATTTATCTAAAGCTGTTACACAAGCACCTTATTTACCTCAATTGCATTTTGAATTAGCAGTTGCGTATTATCTGAATCAAAATTTTACTGACGCACGTTATAGTCTGGAAAAGGCAGCTGAACTGGCAGGTTCTGGTACTCAAAAGCAACATTATCATGCAAAACTAAATGCGATTAATGCCAGACATTAATAGAGTGCAGGAAGCAGAATAAGCTAAATAGTTAGGTAGGCAAAGCCGGTTGGCGTGAGAGAAATCCCTGTGTTATGTTATCGTTCGTTTTAGCATATCTGATGGAACATACAAATGATGAAAAATACCTTGTTTTATCCGGTGGCGTTTTGTTCGGCAATATTAGTGATTAGTTTGCTCAGCTTACCGGCTTTAGCTGTTCAGGACATTCAACAGCATAACCATGATACTGACCACCAGCAACATCATACTGATGATGGCCATCAGCACGAGCATCATGAACATGATGATTTCACCCAACTGGGCAGCCATGTTCATGGGGTTGCTACTCTGACGTTTGTGCTTGAAGGAAATGAAGCACTGCTGGCGCTGCAGGTTGCGTCAATTAATGTGGTGGGATTTGAGCATCAGGCAACAACACCTGAACAACAGCAGGAAGTGGCTGCGGCTATTGCAGTGTTTAATAAAGGGGACTGGTTTCGGCTGAACGACGACGCGAATTGTGAAATAAGCAACGCGGAGGCCAGCAGCGATGTTACAGCAGGTGGGGCATCAGGCCAACATGCAGATTTTTATGCCAATTATCAGCTATTGTGCCAACGGCCTGGCAGATTACGTGAAATGCAGCTGTCGTTATTTAATCTGTTGCCCGCACTGGAAAATGTACAGATACAGTGGGTAATTAATGAGCAGCAAGGTGCAGCAACAGCAACACTTGAGCAGGCGGTTATTCGTTTCTGATAATACTTTTCCGGTTATTCAGATAAAAAAGCGACTCACGTCGCTTTTTTATTATCGCTTTAAAGAGCGTTATGTATTCTGAGAGGTCGATGTATTTGTCTGCATCTGTTTTTCAGGTTCAAGCGCTGTCAGTTCATCTTGCAATCGTTGCAGACGATTATGCATTGCTTGTAGCACAGGTGCAGGTGTTGAAAATGCCCGGATGAACAATACTGCTACGATTGACGCAGCAAAAAACAATATTGCCATTGCGGCTCTTACGATCAGCATTACCCAATACCACTGAGCGTCTGGGTACAGGCGATGGCAGTTTAGCGATGAAAGACGCGGGCAGTCGAGAATATAGCCTTGTTCAATAATGTGGTATACCTGATATATGAACCACCCTGATACTGCCAGCCCTGACAGCAACAGACACCATAGAATACGCTTATTTTTTACCCGGCTACTTTCAACTTCCCGAGTCATCTGAGCCAATGCTTCTTGCTGGATTGCGCAGGCTTGTCTCAGCGCCTCTATATGACGGCGCTTTCGAGCTTGTGTTCTGCTCAACACTAACGTGGTATCAGTGTCGTGTTTTGGCACCATCAATAAGTATATTCTTCGACTTTATCGGCTTTCAGACTGTATGACGAGTTTGCCAGATCATGGCTGATTGACTCTGTCGTCAGGGTGCCGGTAATCCAGAATGGTGAGTAAATCATGTCTGCTTTAAGGTTTTTGGCACCGCTGACATAAATGATTTGATTCGGAGGTGGTGGTGGCACGTGAATACAGGCTCCAAAATAAGGTACCAGAAAGAAACTGGTCACATTTTGCTGGCTGTCAAACTCTAGTGGTACGATAAAACCAGGGATACGGATTTTCTTATTGTTCAGCTCGGCGCGTACTCTGGCTGATTGCAGAATTTGTTGCCAGGCTGCGGCAGCAGGGTCATCTCCGGCGTAATTATCATCAAAAATAGAGGGGCTGCTTTCATCGTGGTCGAGTTCAGGCAATTGCTCCAGCAGTTTCTGATCTTCTTCTGGCATAAGATCAATCCACTCGACTGTCTGCACCTGCTCCTCTGCTGCTGAGGGAATGCAATATGCGACCAGTGTCAGGTATAGCACAACAGATAGCGTCCGTAACATTGGAGCTGACCTCCTTAATTTTGCATAATAGCGGTTTATGACAAAAAACATCGCTATCATAGCATGACGGAGAGGCTACCAGTGACGACAAAGCCGAAAATTCCTGCGATTGAACTCAAAAATATCGTGTTCTCTTATCCTTCTTCCAACTGGAAACTGGAGATCCCTCAGCTTCAGCTTGAAGCTGGGCAACACTTATTTATTCAGGGTGCTTCAGGAAGTGGAAAAACGACTTTACTGAATTTACTGGGGGGCGTTACTACTGCAAATCAGGGCGAAATCTGGCTCAGTGGCGTAGCATTACATAAACTCAGTGCAGCAAAGCGTGACACGCTAAGAGCTGAAAAAATTGGCGTGGTATTTCAGCAGCTTAACCTTATTCCTTATCTTTCTGTGCTGGATAATGTTTTACTGAGCGCTCATTTCGCTGGTCAGAAACGGCTTGCGGTAAGGTTAAGAGCTACAGAATTACTTAATCGGCTGGGGCTGGATGAATCCTTGTTTAAACAACCTGCCAGCCGGTTGAGCGTTGGTCAGCAACAGCGGGTTGCGATAGCCAGAGCATTACTCACTCAGCCTGTATTACTGATTGCCGATGAGCCTACTTCGGCGCTGGATGCTGATAACCGTGATGCTTTCATGCAGATCATGCTGGCAGAAGCTGACCGCTGTGGTACTACCGTGATTTTTGTCAGCCATGACCGGGCTTTGCAACCGTACTTCTGTTCCCGGCTGGATATGAAGCAATTAGGTGCAGGAGTACAACCATGTTAATGAAACTTGCCCGCCTAAGCTTATGGAACCGCCGTGGCACAGTATTGATGACACTGATTTCACTAACTATCAGTATTACGCTGTTATTTGGTATTGATCATCTTCGTAAAGAAGCCAAACACAGCTTTACCAGCACAGTATCAGGTACTGATTTAATAGTTGGAGCCCGGTCAGGCCAGCTGAATTTGTTGTTGTACTCGGTATTTCGTATTGGTAATGCAACTGCAAATGTAAGCTGGAACAGCTATGAACGGATTAAAAGCCATCCGCAGATAAGCTGGACTATTCCACTGTCACTTGGCGACTCTCATAGAGGTTACCGTGTACTGGGAACTAATCAGGATTATTTCCGCTATTACCGTTATGCAAATGGGCAGGAACTGAAGTTTACCGAAGGTCAGGCTTTCGACCGGGTGTATGATGCTGTGCTCGGTGCAGAAGTTGCCCGTAAACTGGGGTATCAGCTTGGGCAGGACATTGTGCTGGCACATGGGATCGGCGCAGTCAGTTTCAGCGAGCATAAAGATAAACCGTTTGTGGTAACTGGTATTCTGGCTCCGACAGGAACACCGGTTGACCAGACTGTGCATGTTAGCCTGGAAGGGATTGAGGCTATTCATCTTGACTGGCGACAAGGTGTACAGATACCTGGGCGTAATATCAGCGCTGAGCAGGCACTACAACAAGACCTGACTCCCAAAGCGATTACGGCGTTTATGGTTGGGTTGCAATCAAAAATGGCAACCTTTGCTGTGCAGCGGCAGATTAATGAGTTCCGCGGTGAACCTTTATCAGCCATTTTGCCTGGGGTTGCGCTGGCTGAGTTATGGCAGATGCTTAGTATGGTTGAAAACCTGTTGCTGGTAATTACGTTATTAGTATTACTGGCAGGTATGATCGGGATGATAACTACGCTGCTGGCATCAATGAAGGAGCGGCAGCGTGAAATGGCGATATTAAGAGCAGTAGGAGCCCATCCCTGGTATTTGTTTGTACTGATTCAGGTGGAAGTTTTGCTGCTTACTCTGATGTCGCTGGCACTGGCAGCAGTTTTACTGGTGGCCATATTATGGGGTGTGCAGGATACGCTCGCCAGTCAGTATGGCTTGTTTATCAGTCTTAATCCGTTCAGCTATGATACGTTGCATTGGGCTGGGGCGATTTTGCTGCTTGCCGTGATACTGGGTACTATTCCGTCGTGGCTGGCGTATAGGCGGGCTCTGGCCGAAGGGCTTACTGTAAGGCTGTAAAGTTTGCGGCTCCGGTGAAAGGCCGGAGCTTGTAAGCTATTTGGGAAAGCACAATAAATGAAATTATTTATGGTTTATCTTGGCGGCTCTGCGCCGGGTGCCAATCTGGAGTTGCATGATATCCGCTTCGTTGTAGGAAGGGATATTCGGGATACGTGGGAAATATTACGCCAGCAGTGGTTTGGTGAGCTAAACGGGCTGCATATCGATAGTTATATGCAAGTTCAGGCTATAGATGGATATGATGTGGTTTTAAAACAACATCCCCAGCAATTATCGCAAAAATTATATTTTGTTAATCTTGGTGGGTATTACCCGCAACAGATTGCTGAACAGCATGCGTTTATGCTGTGTGTGGCGAAATCGGCAGCTGCAGCAAAACAAAAAGCAAAGCAGCAACTGCTGGTAAATGCAGATAAACAACATAAAGATAATCTGCTGGAGCTTGATAACTGTTTTGCGGTTACGCAGTTACAAGGCTGGCACATTCATTTGCTTCCGGGTACCGATAGTCAACCGATGCATCCTGACTGGTCTGGATATCAACGGATTGATTAAACGGATGATTGAATAACTGCCTTGCCAGCTGCTCCTGTAATGGCCGGTATTGTTGCTGCAGGGTATATTGCAGTGTCCGGGCATCAAGGTAATAAGGTGCTCTCTTACCATTAAACGTAATTGCCGGGCCAATACACTGTAACCGGATACCGATACGTTTCAGTACTCTGGCCAGACCCGGCTCAATCATCATATAAACGTGAAAGCGTTTGCTGCTTTGTGTCAGTAAGGCGGCAATCAGATACAGCGCAACAGCAATTAATGGATAGCACAGGCTTTCTGTCTGGGAGAAGTGTCTCTGATGATTATCCTGTTTTGTATTGGTTGAGGCTGTATGCCTTCTCCTGAAGAATTCAGGCACTGCCAATCGCGATATTTCGCAAATATGCTGACGCCCGAAATTATCCGGTATTAAATTCTGTTTAAGGCTTTCAGGGGTAAAGTGCTGTTCAAAAGGCAGTTGTTCGGTAGGCTTGCAGGTGATAATTCTTACTGTCCCTGCCAGCAAGTCTGAATACTTATGGCGTACGGTACAATGCAGGGCTCTGCAATCAAACTGATCTGACTCCTGGCAACTGCTGTTTATAGGCTCATATTGCAGCTCTTCGCAGTAAACCTGATGGCGCAAACTGAATACTTCCGCTTTATGTTGTGCGTCCCGGGCGATATTGGCAGTAAAAAAGAAAGGAAACTGCTGGATAGTAGAATTTATATCATTATGAACCGGAGTCGGGTTTTTCTTATAGTCAGTGCTGGCAGCAACAAAATCTTGTGCTGAAGTAAAAGTCATTTTCAGGCCCCGGGCGGTCTTGTCTGGAATAATAAAAGGTTTGCTGCCTGCAGGTTTTTCCCATGATTATGATTCTGTTACAGAATCTGTAGTAGCTGTCAGGCTTACGCTAATATGCAGTGTTAACCTGAATTGGTCAAATAGCGATAAGTGTATTTTGTGCCAAAAACGGGACAAAATTAACTAATGTAATGATTTGTATATTATAAAAAAATAATATTTTTTTATTCAAAAAATGAAAGTGCATTCAGGGTGCATTCAGTATGAAATTTAAATTCATTCTTTAATAATAAATAATTAAAGAGTGATTCATTATTTCACGGAGTATACATTATTTAACTCGTTTGATGCGGCAATATAACATGATGTATTTATACATCGCCACCTGTCTTCAACTATCACTTTTCTGTATGGCTGTTACACTTAAAACACGGAAATTTTCTGTAGAGCAATAATTAAGGAGATTATGATGGATATCCTCTATAAAGCCGTGGTTACCTCAACAGGTGGTCGTGATGGGCAGGCTAAATCCAGTGATGGCCTGCTTGAAGTAAAATTAGCTGCCCCTAAAGAAATGGGTGGTAAAGGTGGAGCCACTAACCCTGAACAACTTTTTGCTGCCGGTTATTCGGCTTGTTTTATCGGTGCGCTGAAGTTTGTTGCGGGCCAGGCAAAAACAACATTGCCTTCTGATGCGTCACTACGGGCTGAAGTTGGAATTGGCAAAATTGAAGGTGGTTTCGGGCTGGATGTTGATTTATTTGTCAGCTTACCCGGGCTGGATAAAGCAGCAGCTGAAGATTTAGTCGCAAAAGCGCACAAAGTGTGCCCTTATTCAAATGCGACCCGGGGGAATGTTGATGTAAGGCTGCATGTCAGTGTCTGATTATCATCCCTGATACCCTGTATTGTAGGAGCAGTGTGCTAGGGGCTATTGATCTTTGGTGATGGAATTTTGTTCAGTTTGAAAGCGTTTTAGGCAAGGCGCGAGG